>NZ_JBEXWT010000189.1:0-4460 GCF_040629945.1 Kitasatospora sp. NPDC005856
GCGGCGGAGCTCGACGCGGCGGAGGGTGTCGCCACGGACCGTCCTGGGGATCGGGAAGGGCCCGGTGCCGCCGGCCGGGGGACGCCGATCGGGGCTCTCCTGTCCGGGCGGGGCGTCGGCGACGGGCTGGTACAGCGCCTGCGCCGCCGAGGCGCAGGCCCCGATCGTGGTGGTCAGGGCGGCGATCAGCCGGGCGTGGCCGCGTCGGCGCGCGGGCAGGTCCAGGCGGGCGGGAGTAGTGGCCCCCCCGCACTATGCCGCGCCGCACCCACCGGCAACTTCCGTTCCCGAGAACATCGTGCGTGAGGTCAGCGCCACTTGTAGGACGCTCCGGTCACCGTCGAGAGCGGCAGCGGCCCGCCGGTCACGGCGGTGTCGAGCCGGACGGCCTGGTCGAGGACGGCGCCGACGTCCGGGTACAGATGGAGGCCGGCCGCATAGGCCACCCGTAGCCACACCACCGGCGCGCCCGGCCAGGGCCGTCCTGCCCGACCACGGTGACGACCGCCGCCAAGTGGCCGGGCAGGCCTTCCGCCTGCGCGGCGGCGTGGATGACGGAGGCCAGGTGGGCGGCGCCGGTCCTGACGGCCTGTTTCCCGGCCTGGCCGGCCATCGTTACGGGTGAACGCCTCGAACAGCTCCGCCGTGAACGCCTCCAGGTCCTCCCGGACCTCAGCCGTCTCCCCAGGTGTCACACACCCTCAACGACACAACCCACCAATTGACACGCCACACCAAGACGAACCTGACCAACCCCTAATAGGCGTTCGGCGACATAGTGCTGGAGCTCGTCGCGGATCTCGTCCGCGTCCCAGCGGGCCCTGGCGAGCAGGTGCTGGAGGCCGTCGGGGGTGGCGTGGCCAGCGTATTCGGCCAGCTGCCAGCCGTTCTTGCGGCCGACCGGGCCGAGCAGGCCACGGATGTAGTCGCGCATCCGACGGCGCGCGTCCACACGGCCGAAGTGAACGCCGACGCGGAGGAGGAGGTTCTCGAGTTCACGGTCCCACAGCTGGGTTTCCAACTCATTGATCACAGCCGGAGCCTGCCCCGGCGTTGCCACTACCAACGCCGGCTGCACACGATCGAGGGGCGGCCTCATGAAGACCGCCCCTGACAGACCCTCCGCCCGCTACACTCCCCACTCCCAGGCCGTTGACCAGCGGAAATGGAGAAGTCCTGCTGGAGTACTAGGGCCTGTGTGAGGTTGTGATCACTTGGCATCTCGCAGGAGGTCGTCGACCCAGATCATCGAGGCACGGAGATGGAGGCAGGCGAGGTAACTTTCGGGCTTCTTGTCGCAGCGGGTGGCGATGCCTCGCCAGGCCTTCAGCTTGTTGATCAGGCGCTCGACGGTGTTGCGCTCCCTGTAGAGGTCGGCGTCGTGGCCGACGGGCCGACCGCCCCTGCTGCCCTTCTTCTTGCGATTGGCGGCCTGGTCCCGCTTTTCGGGGATGACGGCCTTGATACCGCGTTTGCGCAGGTAGGCGCGGTTGGCGCGGGAGGAGTAGGCCCTGTCCGCGGCGACCGCGCCGGGCCGGGTGCGGGGTCGGCCGACGGGCCCTCGCACGCGCACCTGGGCGAGGACGGGGACGAACTGCGGGCTGTCGCCGGCCTGCCCCGCGGTCAGGACGAGCGCGAGCGGCCGGCACCGGCGGTCGGCGGCGAGATGGACATTGCTGGTCAGCCCGCCCCTGGACCTGCCGAGCAGGGCCTGCTTCAGACGGAGCCTGCGTCGCAGGCGGACCCGTCCGCGCTCGTCCTGTCCGTTCTGTTCCTGCGGCTCGCCCCTTTTTGTCGGGCTGCCTCCTGCTCGCGCACGGCCTCCTCGAGCGCGAGCAGGAGCTCGCCGTCCACGAGCATCCCGGCCGCGTCGTGGTGGGCACGGACGGTCGTGGAGTCCACGCCGACAAGCGACAGATCGGTCCTCCCGGCGCGGGCGGCCTCGGCGATCAGGCCTTCGAGCAGGGCACTGAACACGCCGGCGTCCCGCCAGACCCGAAACCGCCCGAAGACCGTGGACCAGGGACCGAACTCGCTGGGCATCTCCCGCCACTGGGCGCTGGAACGGAACCGCCAGATCACTCCCTCGAACTGGTCGCGAAGCCGTTCGGGGTAGGGCCCGTACCTGCCGATCGGCAGGTACGGCTCAATCAAACCCCACTGATCGTCGGAGAGTTGCCTACGCGTCACAGCCAACGTTCCTACCGGATTCCGCCCCAAAGCACTGGCAGAACCCGAGGATTGATCACGACATCACACAGGCTCTAGGCGTCGTCTTCATAGATCAAATCCAGAGCAGCATCGAGGCGATGGTGACGGCGGCCTGATAGGACTCGCGGGTCTTGTCGTATCTGGTGGCCAGGCCGCGCCATTGCTTGAGCCGGTTGAAGCGGCGTTCGACGACGTTGCGGTGCCGGTGGTCTTGCGGTCGAAGCCGGGTGGCCGGCCTCCGCGAGAGCCGCGGGTGAGGCGGCCGTTGGCCTGGTCGACGCGTTCGGGGATGGTGTGGGGGATGCCGCGTCGGCGAAGGTAGGCGCGGATCTTGCGGGAGCTGTAGCCCTTGTCGGCGATCAGGTGGTCGGGCCGGGTCCGCGGGTGCCCCGGCCCGACCCTTGGGACCCGGATCGCTTCCATGACGGCTTCGAGGCGGGTGCAGTTGTTGGTGTTGCCGCCGGACAGGGTGAAGCCGAGCGGGCGGCCGCGGCCGTCGCAGGCGAGGTGGAGCTTGGTGCTCAGTCCGCCACGGGATCGGCCGAGGGCGTGATCACCCGCTTCGCCCCGGTCGACGGCCCCCTTTTGCCGCCCGTGGCGTGCTGGTGGGCGCGCACGACGGTGGAGTCGACCGAGACCTGCCAGTCGATGTCCCCGGTCGCATCCTTCTCGGCCTGGATCGCGTGGAGCACCCGGGAGAACATGCCGTCCAGCCTCACTGGATCAGCTCTAAAGACGAACCCTGGCAGCGCGTGTGGCCGTTGCCCATCGTTCCCCTTTTCGGTTCTCCAGTGGCAGGGCTGTCGCACTTGAAAAGTTCTTCACCTCAGCCCAAGGAGGTCTTGTTCATTAATTCTACAACTGGCGGCGACGGGCGGGAATAATGGTGGCGCACCGCAGAACTCCCCCCTATGGCGGCGAGAACTCTAGAGTCGCTCGAGCAGCCAAACCTGAACTCAGGGAAATCGGGTAGGGGGTCCGGAACGACATTGAGGAGAACGCTCCATGTCCACCAGTGTCCTAGCTTCGGCTGAATCGCCCTTCGTAAGGGAGTGTCTTCGGTCGGTTATTAATTTGGCCCCGGATCTAGACTGCTTCGGTGCTTTCCCTCGAAGCGAGCTCGCCGCGCACATGGCAAGCGGAGGCGCTCAGGCGGCCGTCTACTACGTGTCTGAAAACGAAAAATGCGCGGATTATATTCCCTTTATCGAGAATGCGCGTTCTTCCGCGAATCCGATTCCTGTTGCGGTCATCATGGCCTGCGCAACCGTGGAGCACCACCACAGGCTCTTGCAGGCTGGCGCTGGCGGAATTCTTTCGCGGACGATTACCACTAGGGATCTAGTTAACTCCGTGCGCATATTGTTGAGCGGTGGAATGGTCTTCTGGCCTGCCGCTAAATGGAACGCGCTGGAGGATTACCTTCTTCGTCCACCCCTGGCCGACCCCACCTTGCCGAGCTTCGAGATCCTCACTTCGAGGGAAATCGATGTCCTGACTCTGATCGGAGATGGCTTCAGCAACGAAAAAATAGCAAACTTGCTCGGCCTGGAACTTGGCACCGTCAAGGATCACGTGAGAGCGATATTGTCCAAGCTGGGCGTCGTAAACCGCACCCAGGCAGCGACGGTCGCCATCAGGTCGGGTCGCTTCCGACCCTGTTTCGACAAGCCTTACGGCGGCATACCTCAACAGTATCACCGCTGAAAACGCCTTGAAATAGAATGTACACGGAGGCGTGAAAGGGGCGGAGCTTTGGACTTTATTGTACGTGGTGAAATTCGTTAGTCGTGTGTGGGGCGTGATGACGGCGGCGAGGTCGCAGAAGGCCAGGTAGAGCAGGTGGTTGCGTTCGTGTGGAGGGCGATATGGCGGTAGCCGGTGAGCCCGGCCATCGTGCGCTCGATCGCCCAGCGGTAGCGGCCCAGGATCCGGCTCGACTCGATGCCCTTGCCAGCGATCCGGGGCAGGACCTGCTGCCTGAGCCATCTCCGCAGCTCGAGGCTGTCATAGGCTTGTCCGCATGGACCTTGCAAGGTTTGCAGCACAGGCCCCGCTCCGGGTCGTGTTTCATCTTGAGGGCCCGGACCGGCAGGATCAGACCGTGCCACGGTCGACGGGGCTCGGACTGGTGTGTGGACCCGTTACCTCTTTACTGGGCGTTTCGTCCCTGGTTTCGAGGCTCAGGTTCCGCGCCAGGTCGGGGTGGTTTCGCCGGTGAGTCGGCGGGTCATGAGGGCGATCATTGC
>NZ_JBEXWT010000190.1:0-4308 GCF_040629945.1 Kitasatospora sp. NPDC005856
AGCGTGCGCGGCAGCAGCCCGTGCCGCATGGCCAGCACCATCTTCATCACGCCGGCCACCCCGGCGGCGGCCTGGGTGTGGCCGATGTTGGACTTGATCGAGCCCAGCAGCAGGGGGAGTTCGCGGTCCTGGCCGTAGGTGGCGAGCAGCGCCTGGGCCTCGATCGGGTCGCCGAGGCGGGTGCCGGTGCCGTGCGCCTCCACGGCGTCCACGTCGGAGGTGGAGAGCCGGGCGTTCGCCAGCGCCTGGCGGACGACCCGCTGCTGGGAGGGGCCGTTGGGCGCGGTCAGACCGCTGGACGCGCCGTCCTGGTTGACGGCGCTGCCGCGGACCACGGCGAGCACCGGGTGCCCGTTGCGGCGGGCGTCGGAGAGCCGCTCCAGCAGGAGCACGCCGACGCCCTCGCCCCAGCCGGTGCCGTCCGCCGCCTCGGCGAACGCCTTGCAGCGCCCGTCCGAGGCGAGTCCGCGTTGCTTGGAGAACTCCACGAAGGACAGTGGGGTCGACATCACCGTGACCCCGCCCGCCAGGGCGAGCGAGCACTCGCCCCGGCGCAGCGACTGGACGGCGAGGTGGAGGGAGACCAGCGACGCGGAGCAGGCGGTGTCCACGGTGACCGCCGGGCCCTCCAGCCCGAAGGTGTAGGAGATGCGGCCGGAGACCACGCTGGCGCCGATGCCGGTCGCGAGGTAGCCCTCGGCCGCCTCCGGGGCCCTGGTCACCAGCGCCGCGTAGTCCTGCCCGTTGGTGCCGGCGAAGACACCGGTGCGGCTGCCGCGCAGCGACCGCGGGTCGATGCCCGCCCGCTCGAAGGCCTCCCAGGAGGTCTCCAGCAGCAGCCGCTGCTGCGGGTCCATGACCAGGGCCTCACGCGGGCTGATCCCGAAGAAGCCCGCGTCGAACTGCGAGGCCCCGTACAGGAACGCGCCCTCGCGGACGTACGAGGCGCCGGTGCCGTCGGCGTTGCCGCCGAGCAGGCGGTCGGTGTCCCAGCCGCGGTCGGCGGGGAACTCGCCGACGGCGTCACCGCCGTCGGCGAGCAGCCGCCACAGGTCCTCGGGGGTCCGCACGTCGCCGGGGAAGCGGCAGCTCATCGCGACGATCGCGATCGGCTCGTGCTCCGCGGCCTCCAGCTCGCGGACCCGCTGACGCGTCCGCCGCAGGTCCGCGGTCACCTTCTTGAGGTAATCGACGACCTTGTCATCCGTCCGCATTGCACACCTTCCAGGCAGCGTTGTCCGCTCAGAGGCCGAATCAGAGGCCGAATTCCGCATCGATCAGGGAGAGCACCTCATCCACCGACGCGGATCGCAGTTCGAGGTCCGCATCGACAGTGGCAGTCGCACCCGGGGCCGGGACACCCCTGACGGACACCCCTGCACCCCTGAACTCGCGCCACTTGCCCAGCAGGGTCTCCAGCCTGGCGGTGACCCGGCGACCGTCCTCGTCGTCCAGCTCGGCGGCCGTGAGCGCGGCCTCCAGCGCGTCCAGCCCGGTGAAGACGTCCGCCTCCCCGGCGGCGTCCTCCGCCGGCGCCAGCCGCTCCGCCAACAGGCGGGCCAGCGCGACCGGGGCCGGGTGGTCGAAGAGCAGCGTGGAGGGCAGCGGGAGGCCCGTGGCGCCGCCCAGCCGGTTGCGCAGCTCGACCGCCGTCAGCGAGTCGAAGCCCAGCTCCAGGAACCCCTTCTGCGGTTCCACGGCCTCCGGCCCGCGGTGCCCGAGCACCTCCGCGGTGAGCCGCCGGACCAGCTCCAGCAGGATCCGCTCGCGCTCCACCGGGGAGACGCCCGCCAGGCGCGCCGCGAGCGCCGTCCCCTCCTCGGCCGGCGCGGCCGGGCCGTCCCGGTCCGGGGCCAGCGCCCGGACGGCCGGCAGCTCGGCGAGCAGCCGGCTGGGCCTGGCCGCGACGAACCCCGGGGCGAACCGGGCCCAGTCCACGTCCACCACGGCGAGCGCGGTGTCGCCCTGGGCGAGTGCGGCGTCCAGGGCGGCCAGCCCCGACTCCGGTGCCAGCGGGGTCACCCCGGTCCGCCGGGCGCGTTCCAGCACCTCGCCCCCGGCGGCCATGCCGCCCTCGTCCCACGGCCCCCAGGCCACCGAGGTGGCGGGCAGGCCGAGGGCCGCGCGCTGCTCGGCCAGGGCGTCAAGACAGGCGTTGGCGGCGGCGTAGTTGGCCTGCCCGGGAGCGCCGAGCGTGCCGCTGAACGAGGAGAACAGCACGAAGGCCGCGGGCGCCGGGGCCAGGGTCAGTTCGTGCAGGTGGCGGGCCGCGGTGGCCTTGGCCCGCAGGACGGTCTCCAGCCGCTGCGGCGTCAGCGCGTCGATCACGCCGTCGTCGAGCACCCCGGCGGCGTGCACCACCGCGGTCAGCGGGTGCGCGGCGGGGATGTCGGCCAGGAGCGCGGCGAGCCGGTCACGGTCGGCGACGTCACAGGCCGCGACGGTCACCGCCGCGCCGAGAGCGCCGAGTTCGGCGGTCAGTTCGGCCGCGCCCGGCGCCTCGGGGCCGCTGCGGCTGGTGAGCAGCAGCCGGCGCACGCCGTGCTCGGCGACCAGGTGCCGGGCCAGCCGGGCGCCGAGCGCCCCGGTGCCGCCGGTGATCAGCACCGTGCCCTCGGCGTCCCAGCCCGGCGCGCCGCCGCGCCGCACCGGCGGCGCGGGCAGCAGCCGCCGCCCGTACAGGCCGTCGGGCCGCACCGCGACCTGGTCCTCGCCGCCGGCGCCCCGCAGAACCCCGCACAGCCGGTCCCCGGCCGGGCCGTCGACCTCCTCCGGCAGGTCCACCAGGCCGCCCCAGCGGTCGGGGTGCTCCAGCGCGGCCGCCCGCCCGAGGCCCCACAGCGCGGCCTGCGCCGGGCTCGCGACCTGTCCGCCGACCGACACGCCGGCCCGGGTCGCGCACCACAGCGGGGCGTCCACGGCCAGGTCGCCGAGCGCCTGGAGCAGTGCCACCGCGCCGACCGTGACGGTGCGCTCGCAGGCGCCGTCCGCGAGGGCCAGCAGCGAGAGCACACCGGTCGGCGCCGGGCCGTCCAGGGCCGGCCGGAGCCGGCCCGCCAGGGCGTCGCGGTCGAGGCCGTCCGGGCCGACCGTCACCCGCAGCAGGTCCGCGCCGTGCCGCTCCAGCGCTGCCAGGGCGCCCTCGACGGCCGCCGGGGTGCCCCCGGCCGGCAGCACGGCCAGCCAACGGCCCGGCAGCAGGGCGCTCTCCGGCTCGGGAAGGCGCTGCCAGTCCGCCCGGTAGCGCCAGGAGTCGAGCCGGGAGGCGTCCCGCTTCCGGTGGCGCCAGGAGGACAGCGCGGGCAGCACCTCGCCGAGCGAGCGCTGTTCCTCCTCGGCCAGCCGGAGGCTCGTGCCGAGCGCGGCCAGGTCGCGCTGTTCGACGGCCTCCCAGAAGGCGGTGTCCACCGGGTCGGCCGCCGGCGCGGGGCCGTCCAGCCAGAACCGCTCGCGCTGGAAGGCGTAGGTGGGCAGTTCCACCCGGCCGGCCGTGGCCCCGGCGGCGGCGAAGAAGGCCGGCCAGTCCACCGCGGAGCCGAGGGTGTGCAGCGTGCCGACCGCCCGGACCACGGACGCGGCCTCCGGCCGGTCCCGGCGCAGCGCCGGCAGCAGGGTGTGGCCGCCCTCGGACGGCGCCCCGGCCAGGCAGTCCCGGCCCATCGCGGTCAGCACGCCGTCCGGGCCCAGCTCCAGGAAGCGGGTCACCCCTTCGGCGGCCAGCCGGCCGAACACCTCGTGGAACCGGACGGCGCAGCGGATCTGGCCGGTCCAGTACTCCGCCGTGCACAGCTCCTCGGCGGTCACCTGGCGGCCGGTGCCGGAGACCACCGGGATCCGCGGCCCGTGGTAGGTCAGCGACTCGGCGATCCGGCGGAACTCCGCCAGCATCGGGTCCATCAGCGGGGAGTGGAAGGCGTGGCTGACCCGCAGCCGCCTGGTGCGGTGCCCGGCGGCGGCGAGCCCTTCGGCGATCCGCAGGACGGCCTCCTCCGGGCCCGCCAGGACCACGGCGCGCGGGCCGTTGACGGCGGCCACGGCCACGGTCGGCTCGTCGCCGAGCAGCGTCAGCACCTCGGCCTCGGCGGCCTCCACGGCCACCATGGCCCCACCGGACGGCAGTTGCTGCATCAGCCGGCCGCGGGCGGCGACCAGCCGGGCGGCGTCGGCCAGCGACAGCACCCCGGCGGCGTGCGCGGCGGCCAGCTCGCCGACGGAGTGCCCGGCGAGGAAGTCGGGCCGCAGGCCCCAGGATTCGACCAGGCGGTAGAGGGCGACCTCGACGGCGAACAGGGCGGGCTGGGTCCAGCC
>NZ_JBEXWT010000191.1:0-4285 GCF_040629945.1 Kitasatospora sp. NPDC005856
CGCCCCCGCCCCCCGGGCCCGCGCTCGGTCGTGCGGCGGCCGGATCCTGCCCCCGGGGGTCCGGCGCCCCGCCCCCGGGCGGGGGAGCGGGGCGCCGTGGCGGCGGTTCTCACGGCACCGGGCGCAGGGTCACCGGGGCCGGGGTGAGGGCGCGCAGGACGAGGTCGACGTGCACCTTGGCGGCGCCCGCGCGGTGCAGGGCGGCGGCGATCGTCCGTAACTCCTCGGGGCCGGTGCAGGCGAGGCGCAGTTCGAGGTCGGCCTCACCGACCAGGGCCAGGCCGCTCTGGACGGCCGGGAACTCCGCCGCGAGGCGGTCGAAGTCGAGCGGGACGGGGCCGTGGCTGATCCGGACGATCGCGTGCAGCGAGCGGGCCGGCCGGGCCCGTCCCCCCGGAGCCGGACCGTCCGGGACGAGCTGGAGCGGGGCGGTCACCGGCGCTGGAGCCGGACCGCCGGGGCCGGGCAGATCGGGGCCGGGGCGAGCGGTGCGGCGGGCTGGGTGGCGGCGGGGACGGTGACGGAGGGGGCGACCAACCGCGGGTCCACCACCAGGGCGTCGATCCCCAGCGGGGCGGTGAGCGCGCGGAGGGCGGGCTCGCCGAGTTCGGTGTGGGCCTGGTCGGGCCCGAGGAGGGCGACCAGGGCCTCGGGGCTGGAGAATCCGACCGCGCAGCGGCGGCCGTCGCGCAGGCGGAACAGGCGGAGTGCGGTGGTGCTTCCGGTGCCGGAGGTGGTGACCGGAACGTGCCAGACGACGCGGGCCATGCGGATGCTCCCGAGTGGGGTGGTGGTGCCTGCCGGAACTACTGCCTCGACGCTAGGACGGCCCGGCCCGGGGATCGCCGGTCCTGACGCGCCGTTGACCGAATGGGGTCGTGCGTTGACGCACTCCTGACGTCCCGCTCACCCGAGTGGACTAGGGCCTGTCCGGGACCACCGGTCGAGCGTTCCGCTTGCCACACGTGCCGACCCGGACCACCGTGGAGTTCGGTCCCCGTGACCTTCCCCCGCCGCGCCCTCCGACGGGTCCGGCCACGACCGGCGGAACGCCCCGCCGCGGGCGCCGCGGTGCCCGCCGACCGGACCCCGGCGCGTCCGGAGGCGGGGGGAGGTGGAGCCGGAGGCCCGTGACGAGATATCTTGACGTCAAGACGTTGGAGACGTGAAGCGGAGTACCGATGACTGACTCGACCATCATCTATACGCACACCGACGAGGCTCCGGCCCTGGCGACCTACTCGTTCCTGCCGGTGGTCCAGGCCTACGCCTCGACCGCGGGTGTGCGCGTGGAGACCCGCGACATCTCCCTGGCCGGGCGGATCATCGCGAGCTTCCCGGAGCGTCTGGCCGAGGGCCAGCGGATCGGGGACGCCCTCGCCGAGCTGGGCGAGCTGGCCAAGACCCCGGCCGCCAACATCATCAAGCTGCCGAACATCTCGGCCTCCGTCCCGCAGCTGAAGGCCGCCATCGCCGAGCTGCAGGCCCAGGGCTACGCCCTGCCGGACTACCCGGACGACCCGCAGACCGACGAGGACAAGGACGTCCGCGCCCGCTACGACAAGATCAAGGGCAGCGCCGTCAACCCGGTCCTGCGCGAGGGCAACTCCGACCGCCGCGCCCCGCTGTCGGTCAAGAACTACGCCAAGACCCACCCGCACCGGATGGGCGCCTGGACCCCCGAGTCCAAGACCAACGTCGCCACCATGGGCGAGAACGACTTCGCGAGCACCGAGAAGTCCGCCGTGATCGCCGAGGACGGTGCGCTGCGCATCGAGCTGGTCGGCGAGGACGGCACCACCACCGTGCTGCGCGAGAAGGTGTCGGTGCTGGCCGGCGAGGTCGTCGACGCCTCGGTGATGCGCGCCGCCGCCCTGAACGAGTTCCTGGCCGCCCAGGTCGCCCGTGCCAAGGCCGAGGGCGTGCTGTTCTCGGTGCACCTCAAGGCCACCATGATGAAGGTCTCCGACCCGATCATCTTCGGCCACGTGGTCCGCGTCTTCTTCCCGAAGACCTTCGCCAAGTACGGCGAGGTGCTGGTCGCCGCCGGTCTGAACCCGAACAACGGCCTCGGCGGCATCCTGGCCGGCCTCGACAACGTGCCGCACCTGGGCGCCGAGATCAAGGCCTCCTTCGAGGCCGAGCTGGCCGAGGGCCCGGCCCTGGCCATGGTCGACTCCGACAAGGGCATCACCAACCTGCACGTGCCGAGCGACGTCATCGTCGACGCCTCGATGCCGGCCATGATCCGCACCTCCGGCCACATGTGGGGCCCGGACGGCAAGGAGGCCGACACCCTCGCCGTGCTGCCGGACCACAGCTACGCCGGCGTGTACCAGGCCGTCATCGACGACTGCCGCGCCAACGGCGCCCTGGACCCGGCGACCATCGGCTCGGTGCCGAACGTCGGCCTGATGGCCCAGAAGGCCGAGGAGTACGGCTCGCACGACAAGACCTTCGAGATCGCCGCCGCGGGCACCGTCCGCCTGGTCGACGCCGAGGGCAACGTGGTGCTGGAGCAGGCCGTCCAGCCGGGCGACATCTTCCGCGCCTGCCAGACCAAGGACCTGCCGATCCAGGACTGGGTCAAGCTGGCCGTCACCCGCGCCCGCGCCACCGGCGTTCCGGCGGTGTTCTGGCTGGACGAGGACCGCGCCCACGACGCGGTGCTGATCGAGAAGGTCAAGCAGTACCTGCCGGAGCACGACACCACCGGCCTGCAGATCGAGATCAAGTCCCCGGTCGAGGCCACCAAGTTCTCGCTGGAGCGCATCCGTCGCGGCGAGGACACCATCTCGGTGACCGGCAACGTGCTGCGCGACTACCTGACCGACCTCTTCCCGATCCTGGAGCTGGGCACCAGCGCCAAGATGCTGTCGGTCGTCCCGCTGATGGCGGGCGGTGGCCTGTTCGAGACCGGCGCCGGCGGCTCCGCCCCGAAGCACGTCCAGCAGCTGGTCAAGGAGAACTACCTGCGCTGGGACAGCCTGGGCGAGTTCTTCGCGCTGGCCGCCAGCTTCGAGCACCTGGCCAGCACCACCGACAACGCCCGCGCCCAGGTGCTGGCCGACACCCTGGACCGTGCCACCGGCACCTTCCTCAACGAGGACAAGTCGCCGAGCCGCCGCCTCGGTGGCATCGACAACCGCGGCAGCCACTTCTACCTGGCCATGTACTGGGCCCAGGAGCTGGCCGGGCAGACCGCCGACGCCGAGCTGGCCCAGGCCTTCGTCGGCCTGGCCGCGACGCTGGCCGAGCACGAGTCGGCCATCGTGGACGAGCTGATCGCCGTCCAGGGCTCGCCGGTCGACCTCGGCGGCTACTACCAGCCGGACCCGGCCAAGGCCGCGGCCGTGATGCGCCCGTCCAAGACCTTCAACGAGGCGCTCGCCAACCTCGGCTGAACCAGGCCGAGTTGAGCTGACGAAGGCCCTGGGTCCGATCCGGACCCGGGGCCTTCCGGCTGCGTGCGCCCGGCTTCCCAGGGCAGGTCCGGTCCGCCGAGGCAGGCCCGGCCGGCCGGTTCAGGCCCGGCCGAGCAGGGCGAGGGCGGTGCCGACGGCCTCGCGCAGCAGGAGGTACGGGCCGTGCGCCAGCGGGCCGTCCGCGCCGAGCACGGCGGCGGGGGCGCCGGCCCGGCGGGCGGCCAGGGCGGAGCGGACGGTGTGGAAGCCGTTGGTGACCACCGTGCAGCGGTAGCCGGGGCGCTCGGCGGCCATCAGGGCGGCGCTGAAGCGCAGGTTCTCGGCGGTGTTCACGGCCCGCTCCTCGCGCCGGATCCGCCCGGCCGGGACACCCCGGGCGGTCAGGTAGCGGGCCATCGCGGCGGCCTCGGTGCACTCCTCGTGCGGGCCCTTCCCGCCGGTCACCAGGACCAGTGGGGCGTACCCGGCGGCCTCCTCGACGGCGAAACGTTCCAGCGCGGCGTCCAGCCGGGCCGTCAGCGGGCGAGCGGGCTCACAGCCCTCCAGCGCGGCGCCCAGGACCACCAGGTAGTCCGAGCCGGCCGGCGCGGTCCGCCCCCGCTGGTAAAGCGCCAGACCGAGGAAGCCGAGCAGCCAGAGCAGGACGGACCCGCAGAGCAGGACGGCGACGATCAGCAGGACGTGCATGTCCGTTCGAACGCATGCGGTGGAACGACCGTTCCGCCGGAGGAGCCCTGGGCCGGGAACGGCGGAACCCCCGTTCCGAGGCTTGGGTTCTAACGGTCGTCGCAACACCCCAGCTCAAGGTGTGCGATGGACTTCAAGATCCGTAGGGACCGGAAGCCGCAGGGGCCCAGGAA
>NZ_JBEXWT010000192.1:0-4190 GCF_040629945.1 Kitasatospora sp. NPDC005856
ACTGCAGGGGGGACCCTGTGGGAGAGTAGGACGCCGCCGAACAATTATTCAGAAGAACCCCCATCCGGTTTCCGGATGGGGGTTCTTCGCGTTTTCGGAGCCAGGAGCTCTATTCGTCGGACCCGGACCCGGAGCCTGACCCTGAGCCGGAATCCGACTCGGATTCCGTCCCGGGTCGCGGCTTTTCGGTGGCTCCCTGCCCCTGGGCCTGGGCCGGCTGCTGGTCATCCGGTCGCGGCGTCCGGGAGGTCTGGGGTGCCTGCGACGGCTCCGCCGATGCCTGATCCGAAGGCCGGCCCGACGGCTGATCGGTCGCCTGGGCCGTGGCCTGAGTCGCTTCGGCGGGAGTCACCGAGTTCTCCGCCGTTCCCCAAGCCGGGCGGCTGAGCCACTTGTCCGCGCTGTTGGTGAGACGGGCGACGCCCGTACCGTCCGGCCGCATGCTGTAGAGGTCGGCGCCGGTGCCCGCGGGGGCCTGGGCGAAGACGATGGACTTGCCGTCGGGCGCGTAGGCGGCCGTGCCGTAGAAGGTGTCCGAGGGCGCGGGGGTGAGGGCGCCGATGGCGCTGCCGTCGGGGTGGACGGTGTAGATGCCGCCGCCGGGGGCGTTGTCGGGGCCGGCCGGGTAGGTGGTGAAGAGGATCTGGGTGCCGTCGGGTGACCAGTCCGCACGGTCGCCCGCGCGCAGTTCCCAGGGGGTGAGCTGGCGCAGCCCGGTGCCGTCCGCGCTGACGACGTAGATGGCGCGGCTGTTGGCGGGCTGCCCGGTGGCGCTGGTGCGGTACTCGAAGGTGAGCTGCTTCCCGTCGGGGGACCAGCTGGGGTTGCTGACCGTGCCGGAGTAGGGCTTGTCGTTGGTGAGGAAGGTGAGCCGCTGGACGTCGGTGCCCTCGGGGCTCATCAGGTAGAGGTCCGAGTACTGGGTCTGGCGGCTGCCGGCCGAGTCCTGGGCGCCCCAGGAGCGGCTGAAGGCGATCTGCTTGCCGTTCGGGGCGAAGGCGGGGGCTCGTTCGTCCTCGTTGGCGCAGTCCGCGGTGCCGCTGTCGCAGAGCTGGCTGACCTGGTGCTCGGGGCCGCCGTTGGTGGGAACGGTCCAGAGCCGGGCGGCACCGCTCTGCGGGTCGGTGCGGTCGAAGGCGATGGTGGTGCCGTCGGGCGACCAGTCCGGGCGGTCGTCGAGGGCGCGGGCCGGTGGTTTGGTGACCTGGTACTGGCCGGTGCCGTCGGGGGAGAGGGTGACGATCGCGCTGCTGGTGCGGGCGGCGTCGGTGTAGGCGCGGCTGACGATCAGCCCGTTGTGCACCGCGGCCGCGGGCGCTCCGACGGCCGCGCCGACGACGCCCGGGGTCTCGGTGGGTGTCGCTTCCGGGGGGGCGGTGGGAGTCTCGGGCCGGATCTCCGAGAGCGGGATCTCCCCGGGTTCGGCTCCGCAGCCGGTGAGCAGGGCGCCGAGGAGCAGAAGGCCCGCACCGGCGCTCGCGCGGGTGCGGGCCCTGCCCCTGGGTGACTGTCGTGTGCCGGTGGTGTTCCGTGTCATCTCCGCCTCCGAGCCTTTCGACCGCTCCGACGTGTGCCCCCGCCGCGGATTCAGGACGAAGGCCCCTGAAAGGAGCTGTCACTGTGTCAGACGGGGAGCGTCGGCGGCCGGGCGACACGCGACGGATCGCGATCGCTCGATCGCACGGAGTAGGCGTAGGGAGGGGAGTGGGGAGGAGCGGAAGGAAGAGGGGGGAGAGAGGGGGGAGAGAGGGGCGTCAGCCCCGGGCGGCGCGGCGCTCGGCCCGGGCGAGGGCCTCCGCCTCGTCCTCGGCCTCGGCGACCTCCAGGGTGGGCGCGGTGCCGCCGAGGTGGGCGGGCAGCCACCAGGTGTCGTCCTGGCCGGAGGGCTTGCCGGGGTACTCGCGCTGGGCCTGGTCGAGCATCTCGCTCATGGCGGCGCGCAGTCGTCGGGTGACCATCACGGGCTTGTCGTCCGGGCCGAGGTGGATCGGTTCGCCGATCATGATGGTGACCGGGACGTGCCGCTTGGTGAGGGTCTTCGGGCGGCCCTTGGTCCAGAGCTGCTGGGTGCCCCAGAGCACGACGGGCAGCAGCGGGGTGCCGGAGTCGGCGGCCATCCGGGCGGCGCCGGTCTTGAACTTCTTCAGCATGAAGGAGCGGCTGATGGTCGCCTCGGGGAACACCCCGACCACCTCGCCGGCCTTGAGGGCGCGCACGGCGGCCTCGTACGCGGGCTGGCCGTCGGCGCGGTCCACCGGAATGTGCTTCATTCCGCGCATCAGCGGGCCGGAGATCCGGTGCTTGAAGACGTCGTCCTTGGCCATGAAGCGGGTCTTGCGCTTGCCGCCGCGGTACGCGCCGAGGCCCGCGAAGAGGAAGTCCAGGTAGCTGATGTGGTTGCTGACCAGTACCGCTCCCCCCCTGGCGGGGATGTGTTCGGCGCCCACGATCTTGATCCGCACGTCGAGCGCGCGGAAGGCGGTGAGTGCGGCGCCGATCACCGGCGGGTACACGAACTCTGCCACGGTCAGTCCTGACTTCCACGGGCCGGAGCCCGGTTCGGCGGGTGCCCGCTCCGTTGTGCGGGCGGTGCCGACCGGAGCACGGCACTCCGCGGCGGTCACGGGTGATTCACGGAGATGATCCCCCGAACGAGTGCCCGCTGTCACCTGAGGCGTGCGGTCAAGCGAGTTTTGGCGGTGTGATCTCCGTGATGAATTCGAACGGGAACTTTTTTCCGCCGCGCGCATCAGGCGCCGGCGGTGAGTCGGCCCTGTGCGCGCCGGACCAGGGGGTAGAGCTCGCTGCCCACGCAGTAGCCGAACGCGGCGTGGACGAAGGCGACGGTGAGGGCGGCCGAGGCGGCCAGCACACCGAGCCAGACCACCTCGGTGCCGTAGCCGAGGGCGCCGACCGAGGCGAACACCATGAGGACGCCCTGGTCGAGGCGGAGCGGCCGCTCGTCCTCGGTCGCGGAGGGCGGTGCGAGTCGCGGGAGCACGAGCACCTGGCACAGCCGGACGCACAGGGCCACCCGCAGGCCGCCGAAGGCGCCGAGGGCGGAGAGGAGCGCCTGGGTGGCCAGGAGCGGGCAGTTGCCGGTGCGCAGGACGACGGCCAGGACGATGGAGGTGAGCGCTGCGGCCAGGCGGGAGCCGCGGGGATCGGTCTGCAACGGTGGCTCCGGGGGTCGCGACGGGCGGCGGCAGCGGTGGGGCGCCGGCGGGCGTCAGCCTCGTCGGTGGACGGCCCTGGCCGGGGCGGTGACGCGACGACAGGTCGGCGGCGGCGTGGGGCGGCGGTCGGGATCCATCGGCCGATCGTACGTGCCCGGGCCCCGGCGGTCGACCGCGTTTCGGGCACCGCGGGCGCTGCCGCAGACTGGAGGGATGACCCGGCCGCCGACGCGTGTTGTGGTGCCTCGACGGCGGCCGCGACCGGCCCGCCGGGGGCCGGGAACGACCTGGGAACGACGGGAGGCCGAGGGTTGAGCACCGAGGACGGGGCAGTACGGCTGTCGGAGGCCGAGCTGGGCGGGCCGCTTGGCGCGCGGGCGACGCTGGTGCAGTTCTCGACCGCCTTCTGCCAGCCCTGTCGGGCCACCCGGCGGGTGCTCTCCGAGGTGGCCGGGATGGTCGAGGGGGTCGAGCACGTCGAGGTGGACGCCGAGGAGCGGCTGGAGCTGGTCCGCCGGCTGGAGGTCCGGCGGACGCCGACCGTCCTGGTGCTGGACGGGGCGGGCCGGGTGGTGCGGCGGGCGTCGGGGCAGCCGCGCAGGGTGGACGTGATCGCGGCGCTCGGTCGCGTGGTGTGAGCCCGGTGTGATCAATCCGGCGTCACGTGTTCCGCCCCGTCGGGTGGAGTCGGCCCCCGGCTGGGGCAGGATGGGCGCAGGCGGCGGAGCGGCCGCACGGCATAAGCTACTGGCCAGTAGTGACCACTGCACTACCGGCGAGTATGCTGCCAGGAAGTTCCGGACCGGCACGGGAATTCGCTGCCCGGAGCGGGTGCGTGCCGTGTTCGCGTCCGCTTGCACCGCCGCAGCCGCCGGACGAGACCAGTACAGGAGACAAGGCCGTGAGCTTGAGGATCGTTGTCTGTGTGAAGTACGTGCCGGACGCGACGGGTGACCGTCGTTTCGCGGACGACCACACCACCGACCGGGAGGGTGTGGACGGCCTCCTGTCGGA
>NZ_JBEXWT010000193.1:0-4059 GCF_040629945.1 Kitasatospora sp. NPDC005856
TCCGCGGAGACCACCACGGTGTGGGACACCCCGGGGGTGTTGTCCACGAAATTGGTGATCAGCCAGTTCAGGTTCTGTGCGGCCTGGCTCATCTGAGTCAACTCAACGCTCCTGGTGGTTCGAGCCGCCGAAGAGATCGGTGCTCCGGTTCTGTCCGTTGCCGGACTGGTCTACCTGATCGGGGTCGATCCGGAAGCTTCCGGTGTTACCGGCGCTGCGGCCCTGCTCCACACCGCGGCGCAGGTTGGTGAGGCGGCCACGGACCTCCTCCGGGCTGCGGGAGACCTGCGGCCCGTCCTGCGGGGTGGACTTGGCATTGCCGGGCACCAGGTTCTGCTTGGGCACGCGCCGCGGCAGACCGGCACCGGTGGTGCCGCTGGAGCTGGGCTCGCGCAGCTGCTCGGCCCGCTGCCAGTCGCCGTCGTTCGGCGACTGCCAGGCGGTGCTGGCGGTCGGGCCGGTCGGGCCGTATCCGCCGAGCGAGGACACGTCGTGGCCGCGCTGGGACGCGGGTGCCGAGGTGTCCTTGGCGCCGGCGAACCAGTTCGGGGTGTCGCCGGACGGGCTGCCGCCGGCCGGGGCGGCGGCGCCACCGCCCGCCAGCTGCTCGCCGGGACGGCGCTGCGGCAGCCCGGACGGCAGGGTGGTGTGCGGCGCCTCGGCGGCGGGCAGCGCGGGCGGCTCCGGGGTGTACGGGTGGCCGGCCGGGGACTCCTCGGTCTGCCGGCCGTACTGGTCGGCGTACCCGTCCTGCTGGTAGCCGCCCTGGTCGTAGCCGTACCGGTCGTCGGCGTAGCCCTGCTGCTGGTAGCCCTGGGGGGCGTACTGGTCGTAGCCGTCCTGGGCGTACTCGTCGTGCTGGTACTCGTCCTGCTGGTAGCCGCCCTGGTCGTAGCCGTACCGGTCGTCGGCCTGGGCCTGCTGGTCGTAGCCCTGCGGGGCGTACTGGTCGTAGCCCTGCTGGTAGTCCTCCTCGACCTCGGCGTCCACCACCGGCGCCTGCGGGGCGCCCTCCAGGGCCGCGCGGCGGACCTGGTCGAGGCGCTGCGAGCGCTGGACGGACTCCAGGGCCGGGCTGAACCCGCTGGAGCCGGCGTTGCCGATGCCGGTGAGGTGGTCGTCGAAGCCGAGCTCGGCGGCGCTGGGGGCGCGGGTGTCCGGCGCCCACTCGGCCGTCGGCTCCTGGTCGGCGAAGATCCGGGAGACGGTGAACTGCTCGTCCGGCTCCGGTGCCGGACCCGACTGGGTGACGAACGGCGGGAGCATGACCAGCGAGGTGGTGCCGGCGGACTCGCCGGACGGGCGGAGCTGGACGCGGATGTCGTGCCGCTGGGAGAGCCGGCCGACCACGAACAGGCCCATGCGGCGGGAGATGGTGGCGTCCACCGTGGGCGGTTCGGCCAGCTTCTCGTTGATCTCCGCGAAGTCCTCGGCGGTGAGGCCGATGCCCTTGTCGTGGATCTCGACCAGCACCCGGCCGTCCGGCAGGCGGGTCGCGTTGACCAGGACCCGGGTCTGCGGGCTGGAGAACGAGGTGGCGTTCTCCAGCAGCTCGGCGAGCAGGTGGACGAGGTCGGTCACGGCGGCGCCGACGACGTCGACCTCCGGGATGCCGGAGAGTTCGACGCGCTCGTACTGCTCCACCTCGGAGGCGGCGGCGCGGAGCACGTCGACCAGCGGGACCGGGGTGTTCCAGCGGCGGCCGGCCTCCTCGCCCGAGAGGACGAGCAGGTTCTCACCGTTGCGGCGCATACGGGTCGCGAGGTGGTCCAGCTTGAAGAGGTTCTCCAGCTGGTCCGGGTCGGCCTCGTTGTTCTCCAGGTCGGTGATCAGCGCCAGCTGGCGCTGGATCAGGCTCTGGCTGCGGCGCGACAGGTTGGTGAAGATCGCGTTGACGTTCCCTCGCAGCAGGGCCTGCTCGGCGGCGAGCGCCACGGCCTGCTGGTGGACCTGGTCGAAGGCCCGGGCGACTTCGCCGATCTCGTCCTTGCCGTGCAGCGGGATCGGGGTCACCGAGGTGTCGACCCGGTCGGGGTCGGTCTTGGAGAGCTTCTCGACCAGGTCCGGCAGGCGGTGGTCGGCGATCTCCAGGGCGGCGCTGCGCAGGGTGCGCATGCCGAGGATCATCGAGCGGGCCACGTAGCCGGTGAGCAGACCGGCCAGGACGAGCGCGGCGACGACGATGACCGTGTTGAGGATGGCGTCGTAGAGCGCGTTGTCCTTCAGCTTGCGGGCCTCGGTGAGGACGTCGTCCAGCAGCGCGATTTCGGTGTTCCGCAGGGCCTGGATGTGGGTGTTGGCGGCCTGGTTCCAGTTGTCCGGGGTCAGACCGGCGTTCTTCGCCTCGGTGAACGCGGCGTCGGCGGTGGCCTTGCCCTTCAGCTGGCCCTCGGCGGCCGCCTGGCTGTACGAGGCGGCCAGGGCCAGCAGGCCCTGCATGGTGGGCGCGGAACCGTTGGGCATCTTGTACGCCGAGCGGTCCTGGGCGGTGGCCAGGGCGACCTGCGCGTCCGCGTACCTCTTGGCGTCCTCGGGGGCGCTACCGGTCTTGAACTCGTTGAGGGAGACCTGCTCCAGCTTCTCCGAGATCACGATCTGCTGGGTCGCGTCGACGTTCTCGTACCGGGTGGTGGCGTTCTGCGAGATGCCGACCAGCAGGCTCAGCATCAGCGAGCGCTGGGTCGAGGCGGAGGCCTTGGCCAGCGACATCGCGTAGATCGCGCGGCCCTTGCTGGTGGCGTTGCTGGAGCCCAGGCCGACCGAGTTGTCGTAGGCCAGCAGCGGGGCGAACATCGTCGAATATGCGTTGGCGGTCGCGCTGATGAACAGCTCGGGGCCGTACGCGTTGGCCCGCAGGTGCGGCAGGTCGATGACCAGGGCCTGGAAGGCGTCGTGGCGGCGGGGGAGCTCACCGGACTTGTCGGACGCCGCGTAGGCGGCGTTGTAGGCCTTCAGCGCGGCGTCGGTGTCGTTGCGGCGCTTGGTGACCTCGTTGTTCGGGTCCTGCTTGGTGAGCAGGGGTATGAGCGTCTTGTCGCGCTCGTTCTCCAGCGCTTCGGCGAGTTCGGTCGCCGCCTTGGCCAGCTCCGCGGTCTTCTCGGCGCGGGAGGCCTTGATGTAGCCGTCGACCGAGGTGTTCACGCGCAGACCGCCGAAGACGAGACTGATGATCACGGGGATCAGCAGGATCGCGATCAGACGGGTCGGCACGCGCCAGTTGCGCGGGCGGAGGAAGTCGTACCGGCTGGATCCGCCGCCGTCGCCCGACGAGCCGCCGCTGCGGGGCGTCCCGGACGCGACCGGGGGTTCGGGGGCCGGGGCGGGGCTCGGGGCGCGTTCCTCGGTGGGAGTGAACGCGGAGAATCCGGCCTGGTCCCCGGGGGTACCGTTCGGCTCGCTCTGGCGGGGCTCGGAGCGCCGCTGCGGGGCGGGTTGCTGCTTACGCCTCACTCGACAACTACCTCTCGGCCGAATGCCGGCCATGGATCAATCCAGCGCTACCCCGGGCCCTGACCCTCCGCCGGACGGGCCGGAGCAGGAGACATCCAGGGGTAGCTGGAATTTCAGCACGTGCGGGGATGGGGGACAAACAGCCGCCGTCCGGCACCCGCGTCGGAACAATCCGGACATTCACCGACATGGCGGAGCAAATCCGTGGTCACCTGGCGCTGAGTGGCGCTGATTCGCCACACTGAGTCATTGTTGATCACAAAATGCCTACCGAACTGTTATCCGCTGCTTATACACGGGTCTTGCGCGGGCCCCCCGGGAGACACCGGCCGGTAAGCGTCGCGGCCCCGACGGCCCGTTGCAGGGGACGGGTCGTCGGGGCCGTGCGGTTGCGCCGGCTCAGCGGAGACGGGCCAGCAGGGCGTGTTCGACGAGGGTGATGAGGGCGCTCTTGGCGCTGTCGCGGCGGCGGGCGTCGAGGGTGACGACGGGGGTGTCGGCGCTGAGTTGGAGCGCTTCGCGGACTTCGTCGGGGGTGTGGGGCTGGTGTCCGTCGAAGCCGTTGAGGGCGACGACGAAGGGCAGTCCGCTGTTCTCGAAGTAGTCGAG
>NZ_JBEXWT010000194.1:0-4045 GCF_040629945.1 Kitasatospora sp. NPDC005856
ACGAGCACGCGCCGCTGACGCTGGCGCAGCGGGCGAGCGGGGTGGCGGGCGATGTCCCGCTGTTCAGCTCCCTGTTCAACTACCGGCACAGCACCGGCCGCGGGTCGAAGGTCGAGGGGATCAGGAGGGTGGCCGCCAGCGGGCGGACCAACTACCCGGTCACGGTCTCGGTCGACGACGACGGGGATCGCTTCGGGCTGAGCGTGGACGCGGTGGCCGAGGTCGACGGGCCGGCGGTGTGCGCGATGCTGCGCACCGCGGTGGAGAGCCTGGTCACCGCCCTGGAGGAGACGCTGGACGGCGCCGCGGACCTCGCGCTCGGCGCGGTGCAGGTGCTGACCGCCGACGAGCGGCGCCGGGTGCTGGTGGAGTGGAACGAGGCCGCGGCCGGGATGCCGGCGCAGACGCTGCCGGAGCTGTTCCAGGCACAGGCGGCGCGAACGCCGGACGCGGTCGCGGTGGTCTCCGAGGGCGCCTCGCTGTCCTACCGGCAGCTGAACGAGCGGGCGAACCGGTTGGCGCGGCTGCTGGTCCGGCGCGGAGTGGGCCCGGAGAGCCTGGTGGCGGTGGCGATGGACCGCTCGGTCGAGCTGGTCGTGGCGCTGCTGGCGGTACTGAAGGCGGGAGGCGCGTACCTGCCGGTGGATCCCGGATATCCGGCGGAGCGGATCGCCTACCTGCTGGAGGACGCCCGTCCGGTGCTGCTGGTCACTACCGGACGGGTACGGGAGGCGCTGCCCGCCCACGGGGCGGCCGAGATCGCGCTGGAGGCGGCCGAGACCGTCACCGAGCTGGACGCGCTGCCGTGCGGCGACCTGGCGGACGGCGAGCGCCTGGCCGCGCTGACGGCGTCGCACCCCGCGTACGTGATCTACACGTCGGGGTCGACCGGTCGGCCGAAGGGCGTGGTGGTCCCGCACGCCAGCGTGGTGGCGCTGCTGGCGGGGACGCGGGAGCGGTTCGGCTTCTCGCCTGACGACGTGTGGACGTGGTTCCACTCGTTCGCGTTCGACTTCTCGGTATGGGAGCTGTGGGGCTCGCTGCTGCAGGGCGGGCGGCTGGTCGCGGTGCCGTTCGAGGTCTCCCGGACGCCGGACGCCTTCCGGGAGCTGCTGGTCCGGGAACGGGTGACGGTGCTGAACCAGACGCCGTCCGCGTTCTACCAGCTCGCCCAGGCCGACGAGCAGGCGCCCGACGGTGCGGGTGAACTCGCCCTGCGGGTCGTGGTGTTCGGCGGCGAGGCGCTGGATCTCGGCCGACTGGACGCCTGGTACTCGCGCCACGGGGACACCGCGCCGCAGCTGGTGAACATGTACGGCATCACCGAGACGACCGTGCACGTCAGCTATGCCGCCCTGACCGCGGAGACCGCGAGGGAGGCCGGCGGGGCCAGTGTGATCGGCCGCGGACTCCCCGGTGCGCGGGTGCTGGTGCTGGACACGGCGCTGCAGCCGGTGCCGGTGGACGTGGCCGGTGAGGTCTACGTGTCCGGCGTGCAGCTGGCGCGCGGATACCTGAACCGGCCCGGTCTGACGGCGGAGCGGTTCGTGGCGAACCCCTTCGAGGCCGAGGGCGCGCGCATGTACCGCACGGGCGACCTGGCCCGCTGGAACTCCGAGGGCCGACTGGAGTACCTCGGGCGCGCGGACGACCAGGTGAAGATCCGCGGGTTCCGGATCGAACCGGGCGAGGTGGAGGCGGCGCTGGCCGCGCTTCCGGCCGTCGAGCAGGCGGCGGTGGTCGTGCACGAGGCGGCGCAGGGTGACAAGCGCCTCGTCGCCTACGCGGTCGGCGCCTCGCTGGACGCCGCCGCGGTACGTGAGCAGGTGGCGCGCGTGCTACCGGAGTACATGGTCCCGGCCGTCCTCATGGTGCTGGACGCGCTGCCGCTGACGGTGAACGGGAAGCTGGACCGCCGGGCACTGCCCGCGCCCGAGTACACGGTGGGGGCCGGCCGCGAGCCGGCCACCCCACAGGAGAGGGCACTCTGCGAGGCGTTCGCCGAGGTCCTGGACCTGGAGAAGGTGGGCGTCGAGGACGACTTCTTCGCCCTGGGCGGCCACTCGCTGCTCGCCGTCCGCCTGATCGGCCGCATCCGCGTCGCGCTGGGCGTGGAGCTGACCCTGCGGGTGCTGCTGGACGCACCGACCGTCGCCGGACTGGCAGGCCGGCTCACCACGCAGAAGCCCGCGAGGACCGCGCCGCGGCCGATGCGCCGCCGGGAGGAGTCCTGATGTACCCGTTGTCATTCGCACAGCAGAGACTGTGGTTCGTCGAGCAGCTCGAAGGCCCGAGCGCCACCTACAACAGCTCGGTCACCATGCGGCTGCCCGCCGACGTGGACCCCGTGGCACTGAACGCGGCCCTGCGGGACGTCCTGGAGCGGCACGAGGTGCTGCGCACCGTGTTCGTCGAGGCCGACGGCCAGCCGTACCAGCGGATCCTCAAGCCGGACGAGCTGGTCTGGGAGCTGCGGCTCGCCGAGACTGCGCCGGCGGACCTGGCGGACGCGCTCGGCGACCGGACGCGGCAGGCGTTCGACCTGTCGGCTGAGGTCCCGATCCGGGCGACGCTGTTCTCGGCGGGAGCGGACCGGGTGCTGCTCCTGGTGCTCCACCACATCGCCTGGGACGGCTGGTCGAAAGCCCCTCTGACCCGGGACCTCTCCACCGCCTACGCGGCGCGCCGGCAGGGCCGGGCACCCGAGTGGGAACCGCTACCGATCCAGTACGCGGACTACGCCCTCTGGCAGCGCGAGATGATCGAGGAGCAGCACGACCCGCACAGCCTGATATCCCAACAGATCGCCTACTGGCGCGAGGCGCTGGCCGGCATCCCGGAGCAGCTCGAGCTGCCCTTCGACCACCCGCGTCCGGCGGCTGCCAGCCACCGCGGGTACTCGTCCGGGTTCGGCGTGCCGGCCGAGGTGCACGCCCGGCTGGTGGAGCTGGCCCGGGCCGAGGGCGCGACGCTGTTCATGGTGCTGCAGGCCGCGCTCGCGGTGCTCTTCTCGCGGCTGGGCGCGGGCACCGACATCCCCCTCGGGGTGTCGGTGGCCGGGCGCGGCGACGAGGCGCTGAACGACCTGGTCGGCTTCTTCGTCAACACCCTGGTCATCCGCAGCGACCTGTCCGGCGATCCGACGTTCCGCGAGGTGCTCGCGCGCGTCCGTGAGGCAGGTCTCGCGGCCTTCGAGAACCAGGACGTGCCGTTCGAGAAGCTGGTGGAGGAGCTGGCCCCTACCCGCTCGCTGGCCCGCAATCCGCTGCACCAAGTCCTGCTCATCATGCAGAACAACGCCCGCCGGGTGGTGGATCCGGCGGACGGGCAGGCAGTGGGCGCCCTCACGGCGGCGTCGAAGGCCAAGAGCACGATGTCGAAGTTCGACATCGACCTCTCGGTCGAGGAGGCGTTCGATCCCGAAAGGCGCCCGGCCGGCCTGTACTGGGCGGTGACCGCGGCCGCGGACCTGTTCGAGCCGGAGTCGGTCGAGCGGATCGCCGAGTACTGGGCGCGGGTCCTGGCGGCCGTGGCGGCCGACCCCGACCTGCCGCTCGGCGCGGTGGAGGTGGTGGCCGCGGGTGAGCGGCGGCGGGTGGTGGTGGAGTGGAACGCCACTGCGGTTGAGGTGTCGGTGGGGACGTTGCCGGGCTTGTTCGAGGCGCGGGTGGTTGCTTCGCCGGATGCGGTGGCGGTGGTGTTCGAGGGCGTTGAGGTGTCGTACGGGGAGTTGGACGTTCGGGCGAACCGGTTGGCGCGGTTGTTGGTGGATCGTGGTGTGGGGCCGGAGTGCGTGGTGCCGGTCGTCATGGAGCGGTCGGTGGAGATGGTGGTGGCGCTGCTGGGTGTGCTGAAGGCGGGTGGCGCGTATCTGCCGGTGGATCCGGAGCTGCCGGCGGGGCGGGTGGAGTATCTGGTGTCGGTGGCGGGGGCGTCGGTGTGTGTGACGTCCGAGGTGGTGGCGGAGTCTTCCGGGTACTCGGCGGAGCCGGTTGGCCGGGAGTTGCGGCCGGAGAGTCCGGCGTATGTGATCTTCACGTCGGGG
>NZ_JBEXWT010000195.1:0-3974 GCF_040629945.1 Kitasatospora sp. NPDC005856
GACTCGGCCGAGGCCTCCTCGGCCGGGTCCGGCGCCGGTGCCTCCAGGATCACGTGCGCGTTCGTCCCGCTGATGCCGAACGCCGACACACCGGCACGGCGGGGACGCCCCGTCTCCGGCCACGGCCGGGCCTCGGTCAGCAGCCGGATGTTCCCGGACTCCCAGTCGACGTGGGAGCTCGGCGCGTCGACGTGCAGTGTCGGCGGCAGTTCACCGTGCCGCATCGCCATGATCATCTTGATCACGCCCGCCACACCGGCCGCCGCCTGGGTGTGGCTGATGTTCGACTTCACCGACCCCAGCCACAACGGCTCCACCCGGTCCTGGCCATAGGTCGCCAGGAGTGCCTGCGCCTCGATGGGATCGCCGAGCGTCGTGCCGGTGCCGTGCGCCTCCACCGCGTCCACGTCCGCCGTCGACAATCCGGCGTTCGCCAGCGCCTGCCGGATCACCCGCTCCTGCGACGGGCCGTTCGGCGCGGTCAGACCGTTGGACGCCCCGTCCTGGTTGACCGCGCTTCCCGCGACGACCGCCAGCACCCGGTGACCGTTGCGGCGGGCGTCCGACAACCGCTCCAGGAGCACGACACCCGCACCCTCACCCCACGCCGTACCATCAGCCGCCTCGGCGAACGCCTTCACCCGCCCGTCCGCCGCCAGCCCCCGCTGCCGCGAGAACTCGACGAACCCCGACGGCGTCGCCATCACCGTCACACCGCCGGCCAGGGCCAGCGAGCACTCCCCCGAACGCAGCGCCTGCGCCGCCAGGTGGATCGCCACCAGCGACGACGAACACGCCGTGTCCACCGACACCGCCGGACCCTCCAGCCCCAGCAGGTACGACACCCGACCGGAGGTCACACTCGTCGCCGTGCCCGTCGAGAGGTAGCCCTCAAGGTCGGGCGGCTGTGCCCCGGCTCCATAGCCCGAGGACCAGATGCCGGTGAAGACGCCCGTCTGGCTGCCCCGCAGCGACGTCGGATCGATCCCCGCGTCCTCGAAGGTCTCCCACACCGTCTCCAGCAGCACCCGCTGCTGCGGATCCATCGCCAACGCCTCACGCGGCGAGATCCCGAAGAACGCCGCGTCGAACTCGCCGGCGTCCCCGAGGAAACCACCCGACCGCGTGTACGACCTCCCCGGACCACCGGCCGGATCGTAGAGACGCCCCACGTCCCACCCACGATCCGATGGGAACTCCCCCACCGCGTCCACCCCACCCGCGACCAGATCCCACAACTCCTGCGCCGACCCGACGCCACCCGGATAGCGGGCCCCCAACCCCACCACGACCACCGGATCGTCCGACACCGGAACACCGACCGGCACGGGTGAGGCAGGGGCCTGGCGCCGGGCGCCGACCAGGAGGTTCCGCAGGTGGCCGGCCAGCGCGTCGGGGGTCGGGTAGTCGAAGACCATCGTCGCGGGCAGCCGTACCCCGGCGACCGTGGACAGGCGGTTGCGCAGTTCCACCGCGGTGAGCGAGTCGAAGCCCAGGTCCTTGAAGGCCCGCTCGGCGCTGACGGCCGAGGTGTCGGTGTGGCCGAGGACCGCGGCCGTCTGGCCGGTGACCAGTTCCAGGACGCGGCTGCGCTGCTCGGTCTCGGGCAGGGCCGCCAGTTCCCTGCCCAGGGTCGGCCGGTCCGTGCGCCGGGCGGGCCTGGTACGGGTGAGGCGGCTGAGCAGGGGGCGGGTGGACGCCGCCGACAGGTCGAGGTGTGCGGGGACCAGCACGGGATCGGCGGCGCCCAGGGCCAGGTCGAACAGTGCCAGCGCCTGGTCCGTGGGCATCGGCAGCACGCCGGCGCGGGCGAGGCGCTTGAGGTCGGTGTCGGTGAGGTGTCCGGTCAGCCCGCTGGCCTCGGCCCACTGTCCCCAGGCCAGCGACACGCCCGGCAGACCCTGGGCGCGCCGGTGCACGGCGAGGGCGTCAAGGAAGGCGTTCGCGGCGGCGTAGTTCGCCTGGCCCGGGCCGCCCAGCACACCGGCGGCGGACGAGAAGAGCACGAACGCGCTAAGGCCGAGGTCCTTCGTCAGCTCGTGCAGGTGCCAGGCGGCGTCGGCCTTGGGCCGCAGCACCTGGTCGATCCGGCCGGGCGTGAGGGATTCGACGACGCCGTCGTCGAGCACGCCGGCCGCGTGGACGACCGCGGTCAGCGGGTGCTCGGCCGGGATCGAGTCCAGGACGGCCGCCAGCGCGTCCCGGTCCGCCACGTCGCAGGCCACCACCTCGGCGTCGAAGTCCACCTCCGCCGCGGTCCTGCTGAGCAGGAGCAGGTGCCGGATGCCGTGCCGGTCGCGCAGGTGCCGGGCGACGAGGCGGCCCAGTGTTCCGGTGCCTCCGGTGATCAGCACGGTGCCGTTCGGGTCGAGCGGGCCGGGTGCCGGGGCCGCTTCGGCCCGCACCAGGCGGGCGGCGCGGGCGGCGCCGTCGCGGACGACGAGCTGCGGTTCGTCCCCCGCGACGAGGACGCGGTCGTCGGTGTCGACGAGCAGGAACCGGTCGGGGTGTTCCGCCTGGGCCGCGCGGACCAGGCCCCAGACGACACTGGACGGCAGGTCGACGGGGTCCGGCCCGACCGCCCCGCGGGTCACGACGGCCAGCCGGCCGTCCCCGTCGCGCAGGAAGTCCTGGAGCACGCCCAGCGTCTCGGCGGCGATGGTGTGCGCGGCGGCCACGGGGTCTCCCGCCGGGGGCGTCACGTGGTGGACGGCCGGGGGTTCGCCGGTGCTCTCGACGGGCACCCAGTCGAGGCGGAAGAGCTGGTTGGCCCCGGCGCCCGGTATGCCCGGCGGCCGGTGGCGCACGGTCAGCGCGTCGATCACCGCCAGCGGCCCGGATTCGTCGGCGAGCGCGACCCGGAAGGTGTCGGGGCCGGTGGGTGTGAGGCGGACCCGGGCCGTGGAGCCGGCTTTCCGCATCGACACCCCGGCGAAGGAGAACGGCAGGCGGCCGGCCGCCAGCAGGGTCAGCGGCTGGAGTGCGGCGTCGAGCAGCGCGGGGTGGAGACCGAAGCGGTCACGGGTGTCGGTGGGCAACGCGACCTCGGCATAGAGCTCGTCGCCCTGCCGCCGGATCTCGCGTACGCCCGCGAACACCGGCCCGTACTCGTAGCCCTGGGCGGCGAGGTTCTCGTAGAAGTCGGTCAGGTCGACGGGCTCACCGGTCGGCTGCCAGGGCTCGCCGGTGTCGTACGGGTGGGGGCGGTCGCCGGTCGCCAGCATGCCGGTGGCGTGCCGCAGCCAGGTGCCGCCCGTGCGGGAGTGCACGGTGACGGGGCGTCGGCCCGTCTCGTCCGGTGCGCCGACGACGACCTGGACCGGAACGGAACCGTCGTCCGGCAGGATCATGGGAGCTTCCAGCACCAGTTCGTCCAGGACGTCGCAGCCGGCCTGCCGTCCGGCGTGCAGGGCGAGTTCGACGAACACGGTGCCGGGCAGCAGCACGGAGCCCAGGACGACGTGGTCGGCCAGCCATGGCCGGGTGGCCGTCGAGAGCCGTCCCGTGAGCAGGACGCTCTGGTCCCCGGCCAGTTCGACGACGGCCCCGAGCAGCGGGTGCCCGGCCGAGTCCAGTCCCGCCGCCGACACGTCGCCCTTCGCGGCGACGGGGGTCAACCAGTACGGCCGGTGCTGGAAGGCGTACGTCGGCAGCGGGACGTGGTGGGGCACGCCGGCGAAGACCGGCGTCCAGTCGACGGCCACGCCTTGCGTGTGTAGGCGCGCCAGGGCGAGGTGGAACTCCTGCCTGCCGCTGTCGCGGCGCAGCGTGCCGGTCACGACGCCGTCCATCACCGGCGCCAGGACTGGGTGCGGGCTGACCTCCACGAACACGCCGTGCCGGTCCTGCGCGAGGGTCTCGACGGCGAGGTCGAAGCGTACGGGTTCGCGGAGGTTGCGGTACCAGTAGTCGGCGTCGAGGGCGGAGGTGTCGATCTGCTCGCCGGTCACCGTCGAGTAGAACGGGATCACCGC
>NZ_JBEXWT010000196.1:0-3933 GCF_040629945.1 Kitasatospora sp. NPDC005856
ACTACGCCGCGGCCAACGCCTTCCTGGACGCCTGGATCCAGCAGCGCCGCGCTCGCGGCCTGGCCGGACTCTCGATCGCCTGGGGCGCCTGGGCGCAGGATGGCCTCGCCACCGGCGAGGTGGTCGTCGAGCGGCTGCGGCGCGGCGGTGTGGTGCCGATGGACCCGGAGCCCGCGATCCAGGCCCTGGCCAAGGCCGTCGACCACGACGAGACCGACGTCAGTGTCGCGGACATCGACTGGCCGCAGTTCCTCGGCGGCTTCACCGGCTCCCGCCCGAGCACCCTGCTCGCGGATTTGCCGGAGGCCGCCGTGCCGGCCGCTCCCACCGGGGCGGACGCCCCCGTGCCGATGCGCTCCGAGCTGGCCTCGGCTCCCGCCGGCCGGCGCCGGCAGCTCCTGCTCGACATCGTCCGGGCCCAGGCCGCGTCCGTGCTCGGCCACTCCTCGGTCGACGCGGTGGCGCCCGCCCGGGCCTTCCGGGAGCTGGGCTTCGACTCGCTGACCGCCGTCGAACTGCGCAACCGGCTCAGCGCCGAGACCGAGTTGCGGCTGCCGACGACGCTCGTGTTCGACCACCCGACGCCCACCCGGCTCGCCGACCACCTGCTCGGCCTGATGCTCGGTGACCGGACCCTGCTGACCGAGGCGATGGCGCCCGCACCGGCCGGGACCGACGAGCCGGTCGTGATCGTCGGCATGAGTTGCCGCTTCCCCGGCGACGTCACCACGCCCGCCGAGCTGTGGCAGCTGCTGGCCGACGGCGTGGACGGCGTCGGCCCGTTCCCGACCGACCGCGGCTGGGACCTCGACCGCGCCGCCGGGACGTACGCGCCGGAGGGCGGATTCCTCCGGCACGCGACCGACTTCGACGCGACGCTGTTCGGGATCTCGCCGCGCGAGGCGCTGGCGATGGACCCGCAGCAGCGCCTGCTGCTGGAGGCGTCCTGGGAGGCCTTCGAATCGGCGGGCACCGACCCGCTGTCCGTCCACGGCGCGCCCGTCGGCGTCTTCGTCGGCACCAACGGCCAGGACTACGGCACCCTGCTCGCCGCCTCGGACGAGGAGGTCGAGGGGCACGTGCTGACCGGCAACGCCGCTTCCGTGCTCTCCGGCCGGGTGGCGTACGCCTTCGGTCTCGAGGGCCCGGCGATGACCGTGGACACGGCCTGCTCCTCCTCGCTGGTCGCCCTGCACCTCGCGGCGCAGGCGCTGCGTCGCGGGGAGTGTGAGCTGGCGCTGGCCGGCGGTGTCACCGTGATGTCCACCAACACGGCCTTCGCCGAGTTCGCCCGGCAGGGCGGACTGGCCTCGGACGGCCGCTGCAAGGCCTTCTCGGCCGAGGCGGACGGCACCGGCTGGTCGGAGGGCGTGGGCCTGCTGGTGCTGGAGCGGCTCTCCGACGCGCAGCGCAACGGGCACCGGGTGCTCGCGGTGGTGCGGGGGAGCGCGGTCAACCAGGACGGCGCCTCCAACGGCCTCACCGCCCCCAACGGCCCCTCGCAGGAGCGGGTCATCCGCCAGGCGCTGGCCAGTGCCGGGCTCTCCCCGGCCGACGTGGACGCCGTCGAGGCGCACGGCACCGGCACCTCGCTCGGCGACCCGATCGAGGCCCAGGCGCTGCTCGCGACCTACGGTCAGGGGCGCGCCGGTGAGCCGCTCTGGCTGGGCTCGATCAAGTCCAACATCGGCCACACCCAGGCCGCCGCCGGTGTCGCGGGCATCATCAAGATGGTGCAGGCGATGCGGCACGGCGTACTGCCGGCCACCCTGCACGCTGAGCGGCGGACCCCGCAGGTGGACTGGTCGGCCGGTGCGGTCGAGCTGCTGAGCGAGTCCCGGTCGTGGCCCGAGGTGGACCGGCCGCGTCGCGCGGGCGTCTCCTCCTTCGGCATCAGCGGCACCAACGCCCACGTCATCCTGGAGGCCGCGCCCCAGGCGGCGGCGCAGGAACCGGCGGACATCGACGGCGTGCTGCCGTGGCCGGTGTCGGGGCGGACGGCTCCCGCGCTGTCGGCGCAGGCCGGGCGACTGGCCGAGTTCCTCGTGGGTGAGCCGGAGTCCGCGCCGACGCAGGTGGCCAGGGCACTGGTGTCCCGCGCCGCGCTGGACCACCGTGCGGTGGTGCTCGGCGGTGACCGGGCCGCGCTGCTGGACGGTCTGGCCGCGCTGGCGGCGGGCGAGCCGTCGGCCCGGGTGGTCTCGGGCGTCACGGCCGAGGGCCGCACGGCCTTCCTGTTCACCGGCCAGGGCGCGCAGCGGATCGGCATGGGTGCCGGGCTGTACGCGCGGTTCCCGGTGTTCGCGGCGGCCTTCGACGCCGTCTGCGCGGAGTTCGACCTGCTGCTGGACCGGCCGGTCAAGGATGTCGTCTTCGAGGGCGCCGAGGACCCGGACCGTACGGTCTGGGCCCAGGCCGGGCTGTTCGCGGTCGAGGTGGCCTCGTACCGGCTGCTCGAATCCCAGGGCGTCACGGCCGACTTCCTGCTCGGGCACTCGATCGGCGAGATCGCGGCGGCGCACGTCGCCGGGGTGTTCCCGCTGGCGGACGCGTGCGCGCTGGTGGCGGCCCGCGGCCGGCTGATGGAGGCGCTGCCCGAGGGCGGCGCGATGCTCGCGGTCGAGGCCACCGAGGCCGACGTCCGCGACGCCATCGCCGGCCGGCTGGACGTCGCCGCCGTCAACGGGCCGGACTCGCTGGTGGTTTCCGGCCCCGCGGCAGCCGTCGACGAGCTCGCCGAGCGCTGGCGGGCCGAGGGCCGCAAGACCCGCCGGCTGACCGTCTCGCACGCCTTCCACTCGGCCCTGATGGAGCCGATGCTCGACGAATTCGCCGCTGTGCTCGGCGACTTGACCTTCGCCGAGCCGAGCGTCCCGGTCGTCTCCAACCTGACCGGTGAACTCGCCGGGCCCGGACAGCTGTCCGCGCCGGAGTACTGGGTGCGCCACGTCCGCGAGGCGGTCCGCTTCGCCGACGGCGTGGAGGCCCTGCACCGTGAGGGCGTCACCCGCTTCGTGGAGCTCGGCCCGGACGGCGTGCTGACCGCGCTGGCCGGTCGGATCCTCCCCGAGGCGGTCTGCGTGCCGCTGCTGCGCAAGGACCGGGACGACGAGGAGACGGCGCTGCGGGCGCTCGCCACGCTCTGGACGGCCGGGGCGGAGATCGACTGGTCCGGGCTGCTGCCCGCCGACCACCCGGTTCCGCTGCCGACCTACGCCTTCCAGCGGGACCGCTACTGGCCGAAGGCCGCGCTCGGCGCGGCCGTCGTGGCCGACCCGGACGAGGCCCGGTTCTGGGACGCCGTCGAGAGCCAGGACCTCGGCGAACTCGCCGCGGCCCTGGAGCTCGCCGAGGCTCCCGGCGAGTTGGAGTCCGTCCTGCCGGTGCTGTCCTCGTGGCGGCAGCGGCGCCGGGTGGATTCGGTGGTGGATTCCTGGCGTTACCGGGTGACGTGGAAGCCGGTGGGCGGTGTGGTGGACGGGCGGTTGTCCGGTCGCTGGCTGCTGGTGACGGCCGAGGGTGCGCCGGTGGAGGGTGTGACGGCGGCGCTGGTCGCCGCCGGGGCCGAGGTCGTGCCGCTGGCTGTCGACGGCGCCGGGCGCGAGGAACTGGCCGCTCGAATTGGCGAGTTGAACGCTGCCGGAGACTTCGCTGGTGCGCTCTCGCTGGTCGCCGCCGAGGGCGCGCCGCAGGACGAGCGCTCGCTCGTCCCGGCCGGGGTGACCGCCACGCTGACCCTGCTGCACGCCCTCGCCGACAGCGGTGTCCGGGCCAAGGTGTGGTCGGTGACGGTGGGTGCGGTGTCGGTGGGTCGGGCCGACCGGCCGGCGGACCCGGCGCAGGCGCAGGTCTGGGGTCTGGGCCGGGTGGCGGCGCTGGAACTGCCGGATGTGTGGGGCGGGTTGGTCGATCTGCCGTCGGTGGTGGACGAGC
>NZ_JBEXWT010000197.1:0-3771 GCF_040629945.1 Kitasatospora sp. NPDC005856
TCGCGCCAGGCGGCGACCTCGGGCTCGGTGCGGTAGCGGGTGGCGTCGTCGGCGTTGGTGTGGGCGTCGATCCGGTAGGTCAGCGCCTCGACCAGGGTCGGGCCGCCGCCGGCCCGGGCCCGCTCCACCGCCTCCGACAGCACCTGGTGCACCGCCGCCACATCGTTGCCGTCCACCAGGCGCCCGCGCATCCCGTAGCCGACCGCCTTGTGCGCCAGTGTCGGCGCCGCCGACTGCTTGGCCAGCGGCACCGAGATCGCGTACCCGTTGTTCTGCACCAGGAACACCACCGGCGCGTTCAACACCGCCGCGAAGTTCAGCGCCTCGTGGAAGTCACCCTCACTGGTGCCACCATCACCCGTCATCGCCAGCGCCACCAGCGGATCACCCGCCAGCCGCGCCGCGTGCGCCAGGCCCACCGCGTGCGGCGCCTGCGTCGCCAGCGGAGTGCACAACGGCGCGGTACGCGTCGCCCGCGGGTCAAAACCGGTGTGCCCGTTCCCGCGCAGCAGCGTCAACACCTCCAACGGATCCACCCCGCGCCCGACCACCGCCAGGGTGTCCCGGTAGCTCGGGAACAACCAGTCCCCGGGCCGCAGCACCATCGCCGCCGCCACCTGACAGGCCTCCTGACCTGCGGACGACGGGTACACCGCCAACCGGCCCTGCTTGGTCAGGGTGGTGGCCTGCTGGTTGTAGCGCCGGCCCACCACCAGGCGGCGGTAGAGGTCCGGCAACAACGCCGGATCCGTGCCCGCCACGGCGGGCGTACCGAGCACCCGAACAGGGGAGTCGTCCGGGAGCAGTGGCGCCGGGTCGGTGCGGGGGCCGGTCGCGCCGGGGAACCACCCGGGTGCGGTGGTCCGGCGGCGGTGGTCGAGCGCGGTCATCTCGGCTTCTCCGGGGTGGTGGGGTCCGCCCGCCGCGTCCGGTCGAGCGAGCAGCGGGCGGACGGCGTGTGACGGAGGACCGGGCCGGGCCGGTCAGCGGACCTCGGAGCGGAGCTCCGCGTCGACCGAGTCCTTCTGGGCGAACTGGGTGTGGTACAGGTCCGCGTAGAAGCCGCCCGCCGCGAGCAGTTCGTCATGGGTACCGCGCTCCCGGATCCGGCCCGCGTCGATGACCAGGATCTGGTCGGCGTCGCGGATGGTGGACAGCCGGTGCGCGATCACCAGGGAGGTCCGGCCGGCCAGGGCGGTCTTCAGCGCGCGCTGGATCGCGGCCTCGGACTCCGAGTCCAGGTGTGCGGTGGCCTCGTCCAGGACGACGATCGGAGGCGCCTTGAGCAGCAGGCGCGCCAGGGCGATCCGCTGCTTCTCACCGCCGGAGAGCCGGTAGCCGCGGTCGCCGACAACCGTGTCGAGGCCGTCCGGGAGCGCGGAGATCGAGTCCCAGATCCGTGCGGCGGTGCAGGCCTCGATCACCTCCCGCTCGGTGGCGTCCGGGTGTGCGTACAGCAGGTTGGCCCGGAGCGTGTCGTGGAACAGGTGGGAGTCCTGGGTGACCACGCCGACCGTCTCGCGAAGGGACTGCAGGGTGAGGTCGCGGATGTCGTGACCGCCGACCCGGACGGTGCCTGAGGTGGGGTCGTAGAGCCGCGGCACCAGCTGGGTGATGGTGGTCTTGCCGGCGCCGGACGAACCGACCAGCGCGGTCAGCTTCCCGGCCGGGGCGACGAAGCTGAGCTCCTGCAGGGTCAGCGGGTTGTCGGCGCCCTCCGGCGCCCGCGCGGAGACGGACTCCAGCGAGGCGATCGACACCTCGTCGGCGCCCGGGTAGCGGAACGAGACCAGGTCGAACTCGACCTCCGGCGCGGCCTCGTCCTCGGCGGCGGGCAGCACCCGCGCGTCCGGCCGTTCCGCGATCAGCGGCTTCAGGTCCAGGATCTCGAAGACCCGGTCGAAGCTCACCAGCGCGGTCATCACGTTGACCTGCATGGTCGTCAGCTGGTTGATCGGGCCGTAGAGCCGCAGCAGCAGCGCCACCATGGCCGCCAGCGTGCCGATCTGGAGTCCGTCGTGTACGGCGAGGTAGCCGCCGAGGCCGTACACCAGCGCGGTGGTCAGCGCGGTGAGCACGGTGGCCGTGATGAAGAGCAGGCGCCCGTAGACGGCCGACAGCACGGTGATGTCGCGAATTCGGCCGGCCAGCCGCTCGAACAGGCCGGACTCCTGGTCCGGCCGGCCGTACAGCTTGGCGAGCATGGCCCCCGACACGTTGAACCGCTCGTTCATCATCGAGCCCATCTCGGCGTCGAGTTGCATGCGCTCACGGGTGAGCCGCTGCAGCCTGCGGCCGACCATCTTCGCGGGGGCGAAGAAGATCGGGATCATCACCAGGGCGGCGACGGTGATCTGCCAGGACAGGAAGAACATCGAGCCGAGCACCAGCACCAGGGTCATCAGCGTGGACACGCTCTGGGAGAGCAGGGTGGCCAGCGCCTGCCGGGCCCCCACGATGTCGGTGTTCAGCCGGCTGACCAGCGATCCGGTCTGTGCCCGGGTGAAGAAGGCCAGTGGCTGCTCCTGGACGTGTCGGAACACCTTGGTGCGCAGGTCGAAGACGAGCCCCTCGCCGATCCGTCCCGAGAACCAGGACTGGACGTAGAGCGCCACCGCGTCCACCACGGCCAGCACGCAGATGGTCCCGGCGAGCCAGAGCACCGTCGCGAGCCGCCGGGGAATGATGCCGTCGTCGATGATCGCCTTGAGCAGCAGGGGACTTGTCGCCGCGATCCCGGCGTCGATCACCGTGACCAGCAGCAGCATCGCCAGCGACCACCGGTAACGCATCGCGTAGGGCACGACACGCCGGAGTGTACCGGGTTTGACCTGCTGGCCGGTGACGGAGTTCTTGTCGAAGCGCGGAAGCGTCGGACCCGTGCCCGGGCCGCCCGTCTTGGCCACGAATACCTACCTCGTCAGTGTGCGTCAAGGAACTCGACGGTCGCCGCGTCGACCGCTTCAGGATGCCCAAGGTGACCGCAACCGGAGATTCCGAGCCGCCGCGGTTTCTCGGGCACTGCGGAGTCGACCGCTCTGGGGTTGCGCGGTGTCGATCGCTCGTGGTTTTCGATGGCCCGACCCGCGACGCGAGCGGTCACAGCGGCGCCTCACTATCCCATTCGGCTGCTGCGCTGATCAATATTCGGACAGGTGCGGTTCGGCTGCGCCCGTCCCGTGCGACCAGGGTGACGGCCCGGTCGTTCAACTGCCGCGGCACGGCGGTTGAACGACCGCATTGATCAGCTGCGGGCCTTCCTCCATAGTGGAGTTCGGCGCAGTGCCGGCGTCCCGACGCGAGCACGGTCCGGTGCGGGAAGCGGGTTCGACCGCACCCGCACTTCCGGTGCCGGCGGACAATGGTGCCGACGACGGCGGATCACCGCGCGCGATCCACATCCATTCACCTGAGGAAGGACGGCGTGGTGACGAACCCGTTCGACGATCCCGATGCGAACTACCTGGTCCTGGTCAACGAGGAGGGTCAGCATTCGCTCTGGCCGGTATTCGTGGACGTTCCGGCGGGCTGGACCCCCGTCTTCGGTGAGGCCGCACGGCAGGAGTGCCTGGACTTCATCGAGAAGTCCTGGACCGACATGCGCCCCAAGAGCCTGATCGAGGCCATGGGCTGAGTAGGACCCACCACCCGCTCGGCCGGCCCTTGTGGCCGGCCGAGCGGCTTTCTCGGGACAAGTGAAGGACGCAGGCGGCACGTTCGCGGGACGCTCGCGGCACGACGCCCGCCCGCCCGGCAGTCGGCCGGGCGGGC
>NZ_JBEXWT010000198.1:0-3647 GCF_040629945.1 Kitasatospora sp. NPDC005856
GGCCACCTCTCCTCGGCGCGTACGGGTTCCGGTCTGCCGACCGAGCAGGCCCTGGCCCTGTTCGACCGCGCGATCACCCTGCCCGCACCGCACCTGCTGCCGATGGTCCTGGACCTGGCCGCCGCGCAGGCCGTCTCCACCCATGTGGTGCCGCCGCTGCTGCGCGGTCTGATCCGCCCGTCGACCCGACGGGCCGCCGGCCGGAGCGCGGGCGCGGACTCCGGACTGGTGGCCCGGCTGTGGCCGCTGCCGCCCGAGGAGCGGCGCGCGCAACTGCTGGAACTGGTCCGCGGCAGCGCGGCCACCGTGCTCGGCCACGCCGGAGCGGACGCGGTCGGCGCCCGGCACGCCTTCCGGGAGCTCGGCTTCGACTCGCTGACCGCGGTGGAGCTGCGCAACGGGCTGAACGCCGTCACCGGACTGCGGCTGCCCGTCACCCTGGTCTTCGACTACCCGACACCGACCGTGCTGGCCGAGCACCTCGACGAGCTGCTCTTCGAGCGGGCCGGGTCCGCGGCACCGCTCGCCGAGGCGGCCGTGGACACCGGCGAGCCGATCGCGATCGTCGGCATGAGCTGCCGCTTCCCCGGCGGCGCGGACAACCCCGAGCGGCTCTGGCGGCTGCTGGCCGAGGGCTTCGACGGCGTGACCGCGTTCCCGGCCGACCGCGGCTGGGAGATCGAGGTCGCCGACGCCGGGTACACGCCGCGCGGTGGCTTCCTGCACGACGCCGCCGACTTCGACGCCGGGCTGTTCGGCATCTCGCCGCGCGAGGCGCTGGCGATGGACCCGCAGCAGCGCCTCCTGCTGGAGGCGTCCTGGGAGGCCTTCGAGTCGGCCGGCCTGGACCCGCTGTCCATGCACCGCTCGTCCACCGGCGTCCTGGTCGGTGCCTCGGCGTTCGGCTACGGCGCCGGGATGGACCTGCCGGAGTCGGAGGGGCACCTGATGACGGGTGCCGCCACCAGCATCCTCTCCGGCCGGGTCTCGTACGTGTTCGGCCTGGAGGGCCCGGCCGTCACCGTGGACACCGCCTGCTCCTCCTCCCTGGTGGCGATGCACTGGGCGATCCAGGCGCTGCAGCGCGGCGAGTGCGCGATGGCGCTGACCGGCGGTGTGACCGTGATGTCCACCCCGGGGGTGTTCGCCGAGTTCGACCGCCAGGACGGCCTGGCCTCGGACGGGCGCTGCAAGGCGTTCTCCGCCGAGGCCGACGGCACCGTCTGGTCCGAGGGCGTCGGCGTGCTGGTCCTCCAGCGGCTGTCCGACGCCCGCCGGGACGGCCACCAGGTGCTCGCGGTGATCCGCGGCAGCGCGGTCAACCAGGACGGCGCCTCCAACGGCCTCACCGCGCCGAACGGCCCCTCGCAGGAGCGGGTGATCCGGCAGGCGCTGGCCACGGCGCGGCTCGCCCCGTCCGAGGTGGACGTGGTGGAGGCGCACGGCACCGGCACCCCGCTCGGCGACCCGATCGAGGCGCAGGCGCTGCTGGCGACGTACGGCCAGGAGCGCCCCGAGGACCGGCCGTTGTGGCTGGGCTCGATCAAGTCGAACATCGGCCACACCCAGTCGGCGGCCGGTGTGGCGGGCGTGATCAAGATGGTGCAGGCGATGCGTCATGGCGTCATCCCGGCCACGCTGCACGTGGACGAGCCGACCCCGCACGTCGACTGGTCGGCGGGTGCGGTGGAGCTGCTGACGGAGGCCCGGCCGTGGCCGGAGGCCGGTCGGCCGCGTCGCGCGGGCGTGTCCTCCTTCGGGATCAGCGGCACCAACGCCCACGTCATCCTGGAGCAGGGCGACCCGCTGCCCGCGCCGGAACCGGTGGAGAGCAACGGCACGGTGCTCTGGCCGGTGTCCGCGAAGACCTCGGACGGGCTGCGCGGACAGGCGCAGCGACTGCGGGACTTCCTGGCGACCGGGCCAGACCTGGCGGCCGCCGGACACGCGCTGGCCGTCACCCGGGCGGGGCTGGAGCACCGCGCGGTGGCCGTCGGTGACACGGCGGCCGCGATCGAGGCGGGTCTGACCGCGCTGGTCGACGGCCGGCCCGGCGAGGGAGCGGTCTCCGGTGTCGCGGTGGAGGGTCGGACGGCGTTCCTGTTCACCGGACAGGGTGCGCAGCGGATCGGGATGGGCCAGGGGTTGTACGAGGCGTTCCCGGTGTTCGCCGGAGCCTTCGACGCGGTCTGCGCGGAGCTGGACCCGCTGGTGGACCGGCCGCTCAAGGAGGTCGTCTTCGAGGGCGCGGAGGACCTGGACCGTACGGTCTGGGCGCAGGCGGGGCTGTTCGCCGTGGAGGTGGCCTCCTTCCGGCTGCTGGAGTCCTGGGGCGTCATCCCGGACGTGCTGCTCGGGCACTCGATCGGTGAGGTGGCGGCCGCCCATGTGGCGGGCGTCCTCTCACTGGCGGACGCCTGCGCCCTGGTCGCGGCGCGCGGCCGGCTGATGGACGGGCTGCCCGAGGGCGGCGCGATGCTGGCGGTCGAGGCGACCGAGGCCGAGGTGCGCGAGGCGATCGGCGACCGCCTGGACGTCGCGGCCGTCAACGGCCCCACCTCGGTGGTGGCCTCCGGGCCCGTCAAGGTGGTCGAGGAGTTCGCGGCGCGCTGGTCGGCCGAGGGCCGCAGGACCCGCCGGCTGACCGTCTCGCACGCGTTCCACTCGGCTCTGATGGAGCCGATGCTCGACGAGTTCGACGCCGTCCTGAAGGGTCTGGCCTTCGCCGAGCCGCGCATCCCGGTCGTCTCCGACCTGACCGGTGAACTCGCCGAGCCGGGCCTGCTGTCCACCCCGGAGTACTGGGTGCGCCAGGTCCGCGAGGCCGTCCGCTTCGCCGACGGCGTCGCCGCTCTTCAGCGCCACGGTGTCGCCCGCTACGCCGAGCTCGGACCGGACGCGGTGCTCTGCGGCCTGGCCGGACAGTCGGGCGCCGAGGCCGTGTTCGCGCCGCTGCTGCGCCGTGAGCGGGACGAGGCGGGCACCGCGCTGACGGCCCTGGCCCGGCTCTGGACGGCCGGCACCGCCGTGGACTGGCCGGCCGTCCTGCCGGGCGGTCGCCGGATGGAGCTGCCGACGTACGCCTTCCAGCGCGAGCGCTACTGGCCGCGCCCGGCCGCCAGGTCCGGTGACGTCGGCTCGGTCGGCCAGCTGTCGGCCGGGCACCCGATGCTCGGCGCGGCGGTCCACCTGGCCGGGGACCAGAGCCTGTTGCTGACCGGTCGGTTGTCGCTGGCCACCCACCCGTGGCTCGCGGACCACGCGATCCAGGGCCGGGCGCTGGTGCCGGGGACGGCCTTCGTGGACATGGCGCTGCGGGCGGGCGAGCAGATCGACCGCCCGGTGCTGGAGGAGTTGGTGCTCCAGGCCCCGCTGCCGCTTCCCGAGCGGGGCGGCGTGCACCTCCAGGTGCGGGTGGCGGCCCCGGGCGAGGACGGCGACTCCCGGGTGGAGATCCACGCCCGGCCGGACACCGACGAGACCGCGCCCTGGATCTGCCACGCGGTGGGAACCCTGACCGCGCAGGAGCGGGTGCCGGAGTTCGATCTGGCGGTCTGGCCGCCGTCGGGGGCGACCGCGGTGGCGGTGGAGGGCTTCTACGAGGCCCTTGCCGAGAGCGGGTACGGCTACGGTCCGGTGTTCCGGGG
>NZ_JBEXWT010000199.1:0-3435 GCF_040629945.1 Kitasatospora sp. NPDC005856
GCTGCTCACCCTCTTCCACCGCTACATGCGGCCGATGGTCGAGCAGGGCCGGGTCTTCGCCGCCGTGCCGCCGCTGCACCGGATCGAGCTCACCAACCCCAAGCGCGGCCAGGAGAAGTACCACTACACCTACTCCGACGCCGAACTGCGCTCCACGCTGCTGGAGTTCCAGCGCAAGAACCAGCGCTGGAAGGACCCGGTGCAGCGCTACAAGGGTCTGGGCGAGATGGACGCCGACCAGCTGGCCGAGACCACCATGGACCCGCGCCACCGCACGCTGCGCCGGATCAACCTGGGCGACCTGGAACAGGCCGAGAAGATCTTCGACCTGCTGATGGGCAACGACGTCGCCCCGCGCAAGGAGTTCATCGTGGACTCGGCGGCCACCCTGGACCGCTCCCGCATCGACGCCTGAGTCGAACTTCGTGAAGCAGTCAGCGCAGAGGTCCTGGTAGTGAACACGTGTGGGCGCGCCGGTCGAGCGTCCGACCCGCGGCCGTCGCGCCCACACTCCGCGAGGGTGCCTCTGACCGCCACTGGTGTGCTCACTACTGCAATCACCACGCTCGTAGTGCCGCCGCACCAACTGCTATTTCGCTGACCTCCGGACACGTTGGCTACTACCATTCCCATACGTCGCAGATCGCCGACCGTCCCACCGCCCTCGCACGCCACAAGGTAACGATGAAGATCAAGCGAGCACGCATCCAGAACTTCCGCAGCTTGCGGGAGGTGGACATCGAATTCGATGCGACGACGTGCTTCATCGGGCCGACCGGCGCGGGGAAGTCCACCGTCCTGCGTGCGCTCGACTGGTTCTTCAACGGGGAGAAGACGCTCTCACTGGACGAGCATGATCTCCACTCCGCGGCTGACAGCCGCCGGATCACCGTCGAGGTCGAGTTCAACGATCTTACCGAGTACGACCGGGGCGTGCTGGGCAGCTACGCCCCGCCCGAGAGCGACACGGTGATCGTGTGGCGGACCTGGGAGGACGGCGAGGACAAGATCAGCGGAAGGGCGCTTGCCTTCCCGCCGTTCGAAGCGGTCAGGGCTGTGCCGACCGCGATGGCCAAACGCAAGGCGTACGGGGAGCTGCGCGATCAGCAGCCGGACCTGGAGCTGCCGTCGGCGGGCTCCGAGGCCGCCGTAATGGAGGCGCTTTTGACATGGGAGCGCGAGCATCGCGACCGGCTCGTCCCCACCGAGCGCAACGGCACCCACTTCTTCGGCTTCGCGGGCCAGAGCAAACTCGCCGAGCTGATCGACTTCGTCTTTGTCTCGGCCGACCTGCGCGCCGCGGAGGAGGCCGACGACCAGAAGGCCTCCGCGCTGGGCCGCATCCTCGACCACGCGGTGAACCGGACCCAGGAGATCGCAGCACTCGGCGAACTCGAGAAATCTGCCCACGAGGAGCGCCTGAAGATCCAGAACGAGGCGTACAAGCCGGTCCTCAAGAGGATCTCGGGTGCGCTCTCGCGAGAGCTCGCACAGTTCACGACGGGACGCGGGATCGCGCTCGCACCAGTCGTCCACACGCCGAAGCCGGCCAGGACCAGCTTCAAGGTCAGCATCTGGGACGGCGCCGCCGAGACCTCCGTCAGCCGCCAGGGCCACGGCTTCCAGCGCGCGCTGATCATCGCCGCCCTCAAGCTCCTCGCCGAGACCAGGCGGCCCAGCCAGGAGACGCGCACCCTGTGTCTGGCCATTGAGGAGCCCGAACTCTTCCAACACCCCGCGCAGGCGAGGATCTTCGCCGACGTCCTGCGCGACCTCGCCACCGCCAAGGGAAGCCGGGTCCAGGTCACGTACGCCACCCACAGCACCGTCTTCGTGGACCACCGCGCATTCCACCAAGTACGCCGGCTTCGCTGGGACTTCGTCGACAACCACCCCACGACCCATACCAGCCAGGTCACCGTGGACGACCTCTGCGAGGCGCTCGCCGGTTACGTGAAGCCGGACAGCGTTCGTCGCCACGCCGGCCTCCGCTGCACCGACACCCTCGCCGAGGGCTTCTTCGCCCTGGCCGCCGTGCTCGTGGAGGGAGATACCGACGGGGGCCTGATCACCGGCTGCGCCCAGAACATGAACCTGGGCCTCGCCGCCCAGGGCGTCAGCGTGATTCACGTCAGCGGCAAGAACAACCTGATTCTCTGCCACGCCATCCTCACCGCCCTCGGAGTGCCCTGCTACGTCGTCTTCGACGGTGACTGCGGCATGGAGGAGCGGAAACTGGCCTCGATCCAAGGACGGGAGGGCGACGACTACTTCCAAGCCAAGAAGAAGATCACAGCGGCGGCCGACGACGCGGCCCGGATGAACGCGGACCTGCTCGGATATCTGGGCGCGCAGAGGCGGGTCCCCTGGCCGGAGTCAGTGTCCACCTCGACCTACACCGTCTTCGACGACAACTTGGAGGAGTACCTCAAGGGTGCCTGGCCCGCATGGTCCAGAAGACTCAAGCAGCTGATCGACTCCGGCGAGGGATTCCCGGGCAAGAACGCCCCCACCTATCGGGAAGCCGCCAGCAGCGCGGAAGGCAATCCGCCCTTGCTGCTCGTCCAGCTCCTAGCCAACGTCCAGGAGCTGCTGAAGGCCAGCACGCCGCCGTCCTTCCACGCCGTACCGCGCCAACTCGGCCCGGACGATGCTGTCGAGGCGGCAGTGCCCACTACCTAGATCGAATCGCTCCGGAGCCGCCGCTGGATTGGTGGTGGGCACCGACGAGGACGTCGCGCAGGCGGGGTACCGGCGCAGTGAACGGGCGACGGCGCGTGGAGGAGATGTTTGGGGGTGCGGTTGAACAGCTTGGTCGTGTAGGCGGTCAGAGCTGCTACTTCGCGGAGCTGCTGGGGGTGCAGGTCGAGGTGCTTGGCAGCTTCCAGACCGGGCAGTTCGACTGCCTCTGCAAGCGCTCCCCAATCCTGCATGGCCGAGACGACGACGGTTCGTCCGATGCGTATCGCGAAGAACGGGATGTTGATGATGTCCACGTAGTCGAAGCGGTTCCGGCGTTCTGTCGGCTCCATCGCGCGGAAGACGAATGTGGAAGGCCGGGTGCTGCTTGTTGTGCCATCGGACTACGCCTCGAGCGGCTTGGAGCAACAGGTGGTGCATCCGGAACGATGCCAGAAAGTCTGGGTCGATGATGGTCCCGCCGGCGGGGTCTCGTCGATCCCAGAGGAGTGACATCTCACGGAACATCAGCCCGTAGTAGATCTTGCCCATCCATAGGAACAGGGTTGTCCGGTCGAGTGCGCGACCGCGTCAGGGCCTGCGACGAAGACGCGGCCTATTTTCATCTCGATGCGGGACAGGTGTTCGTTGTTGCAGCTGCCTGAGCTGCACTGATCTTCGTGGAGTCCTTGAAGCCTGGGTTACGATCCAGGCGTAAGGAGAACCACCTGCAGTGCCAGCACCCCGTAAGTACCC
>NZ_JBEXWT010000200.1:0-3360 GCF_040629945.1 Kitasatospora sp. NPDC005856
CGGCCGCGTAGGCGAAGAGCACTCGGTCCCAGCCGTGGTCCTCGTGCGCCCGGGCCAGCCGCAGGGTGTAGTCGCGGTCGAAGGCGGCGGTGGTGAGGTGCTGGTCAACCCGGAGGCGTACGGGCGGCTCAGCGGGTTCGGCCGTCAGGTGGTGATCACCCACGAGGCCACCCACGTCGCGACCAGGGCCGACACCCGGGCCTGGACGCCGCTGTGGCTCTCCGAGGGCGTGGCCGACTGGACCGCGTACCGCGACTCGGGCCGCCGCCCGCAGCAGATCGCCCCCGAGCTGGCCCGGGACGTCGCCGCCGGGAGGACGCCCACCGCGCTGCCCGCCGACCGGGACTTCGCCGCCGGGGCCACCGGCATCGCCCAGGCCTACGAGCAGTCCTGGCTGGCCTGCGAGCTGATCGCCCGCACCCACGGGCCGCAGCGGCTGGTCGCCCTCTACCGTGCGATCGGCGCGGCCGACGGGCAGGGCGAGGACCGGGAGCGCCGCACCGACCGGCTGATGCGCCGCGAGCTGGGCGTCGGGCTGGAGGAGTTCACCCGGCTCTGGCTGGAGCGGGTGGCGGAGCTGAAGGGCTGATCAGCGGCGCGGACCGGCCGGGGCACCCGGGTGGTCGATGCCGTCCAGCAGGTCCTGCTCGTAGGCGATGCCCGGGCGCACCGGGTAGCCGGCGGACGGCAGGGCGGCGGGCTCGCGGTCCAGCACCACGGTCGGCGGCAGCGGCGCCTCGCCGCGGGTGGAGCGCCAGAGCCGGACGCAGGAGAGCACGGTCGCGGCCAGCAGCAGCAGGTTGCGCAGGGCCAGCACGGTGACCGCCACCGGGTCGCTGGCCAGGACCTGGGTGAACATGGTCGGGAACTCGACCAGGGTCAGCGGGCAGGCGAGCAGGATCAGCGCCGCGACCGGCCGCTGGCTGCTGTTGCGCACGGTCAGACAGACCGCCGCGACGCCCACCAGCCAGACCAGGTACTGCGGGCTGATCACCCGGCTGGTCACCACGAAGATCAGCAGCGCGCACAGCGCCGCGTCGTACATGGTGGCCGCGTTGCGGCGCTTGGAGGTGAAGCGCCACAGCAGCAGCCAGGCGAAGCCCAGCACGGTGCCGGCCATCATCACCTTGCTGATCACGCTGACCCACGGCCCGAGCATCTCGGGGGAGCCGTAGTTCATCGTGACCCTGCCGTCCCAGCCGCCGGCGATCCGGGCGAAGTGCAGCGGCAGCGCGCCGAGCGACTCGACCTCGATGCCGCGGTCCTTCTGGAAGGCCAGGAACTCGAAGGCGCCGTTCATCCCGGCCGTCAGCAGGAAGCCGATCGAGACCGCGGTGGCCCCGGCCAACGTCCAGGAACGGCGGGTGCGGCGGCCGGAGGGGGTGCCGATCAGGCCGAGCAGCGGCCAGATCTTGACGATGCCGCCCAGGCCCAGCAGCAGCCCGCCGACCGCCGGGCGGCGGATCAGCGCCAGCAGACCGGCCAGGGCGATCGCGGTGACGATGACGTCGAAGCGGTTGTAGATCATCGGGCCGAGCAGCGGGACGCCCACCACCCACATCCAGGCGCCGGTCAGCGCCCGGCCCCGGCGCAGGCCGGTGCGCACCAGCAGCGCGGCCGCGGCGGCGTCGGCGATCCCGCAGATCACCCAGAACGAGACCAGGTAGGACCAGGGCAGCAGGCCCGGCAGCAGGATCACCAGGGCGGCGCCCGGCGGGTACTGCCAGGTCACGTCGTCGAACGGGAAGGTGCCGGTCTGGAGCACGCCGTACCAGGCGTGGTAGATCATCCAGACGTCCGCGGTGACGTCCCCGCCGGGCGCCTTCAGCACGCCCGTCGCCAGCAGCACCAGCAGCGCGCGGGTGGCGACCCAGGTGGCACCGAGCGCGGCGAGCGCCCCGAGCGGGCGGCCGAGGCGACCGCGCGAAGAACCGGACTCGATGGCCGGGGCCAATTCCACTGCGCTCCCTCGTTCGTCTCGGACGTCCCCACCGGAGGCGTCGTACAGACGGACGCCCGGGCCGCGGTTCCACCGACGGCCTAGGTACTAGGACAGACCCGGGGGTCAAACGGTTGCCGTGCGCGGTTCCGTTCCCGGCGGGTCGTGGTGTTGACCTATCGTACGGATCACCCAGCGGTACACCGCGCACCCCCCGACCGAGCGAGCCGTGGCCTGATGCACAGAACCTTGATCGTCACCAATGACTTCCCGCCCCGCCCCGGTGGCATCCAGGCCTTCGTACACAACATGGCCGTCCGTCAGCCCGCAGGCAGCGTCGTGGTGTACGCCTCGACCTGGCGGGACGGCAGCGAGGTGGCCCGGTTCGACGCCGAGCAGCCGTTCCCGGTGATCCGGGACCGGACGAAGGTGATGGTTCCCACACCGCGGGTCACCCGGCGGGCCGCCGAGATCCTGCGCGCGGAGAAGTGCGACTCCGTCTGGTTCGGCGCCGCCGCGCCGCTCGGGCTGATGGCGCCCACGCTGCGCGGGGCCGGGGCCGTGCGGCTGCTCGGCATGACCCACGGGCACGAGGCCGCCTGGGCCCAGCTGCCGGTCTCCCGGCAGCTGCTGCGCCGGATCGGCGCGGGCACCGACGTGCTGACCTACCTGGGCGAGTACACCCGCTCCCGGATCGCCGCCGCGGTCGGACCGCAGGCCGCGGCCCGGATGGTCCAGCTGCCGCCGGGCGTGGACGAGACGACCTTCCACCCGGGCTCCGGGGGCGCCGAGGTGCGCCGCCGGCTCGGGCTGACGGACCGGCCGGTGGTGGTCTGCGTCTCCCGGCTGGTGCCGCGCAAGGGCCAGGACACCCTGATCGAGGCGATGCCGCAGATCCTCGCCGACGTGCCGGACGCGGTGCTGCTGATCGTCGGCGGCGGCCCGTACCGGGCGGACCTGGAGAAGCTCGCCGACGCCACCGGCGTGCGCGCCTCGGTGCGCTTCACCGGCTCGGTGCCGTGGGAGGAACTGCCCGCCCACTACGGGGCCGGGGACGTCTTCGCGATGCCGTGCCGCACCCGGCGCGGGGGGCTGGACGTCGAGGGCCTGGGCATCGTCTACCTGGAGGCCTCGGCGACCGGCCTGCCGGTGGTCGCGGGGGACTCCGGCGGCGCGCCGGACGCGGTGCTGGAAGGCGAGACCGGGTACGTGGTGCCCGGCGGCTCGGCCTCGGCGGCGGCCGAGCGGATCGTCCGGCTGCTGCGCGACGAGGAGCTGCGGCGGCGGATGGGCGAGGCCGGGCGGCGCTGGGTGGAGCGCTCCTGGCGCTGGGACCTGCTGGCCGGGCGGCTGACCTCGCTGCTGGCGGCGTAGCCGGTACGGCGGTGGGGGGGGGGGGGGGCCGCCCCCCCCCCCCCCCC
>NZ_JBEXWT010000201.1:0-3359 GCF_040629945.1 Kitasatospora sp. NPDC005856
ACCCCCAGCAGCTCCACCTGCGCCACCGCCAGGTTCACCGCACCCGCATGCGCCAGACCCACACCCTTCGGCACACCCGTCGACCCCGACGTGTAAATCACATACGCCAGACCCTCCGGCGCCACCGACACCACAGGCGCCGACACCGGAGCCACCGCCAACGCCATCCGCACCAACGGCGCATCCACCAACACCACCGGCACCGACCCGGAAACCAACGACGCGCAGGTCTGCGAGGTCACCACGCACACCGCCCGACTGTCCGCCAGCATGAACGCGACACGCTCCACCGGCGCCTGCGGGTCCACCGGCAGATACGCCGCCCCGGCCTTCAGCACCGCCAGCAGCGACACCACCAGCTCGACACCGCGCTCCATGCAGACCGCGACCACCGACTCCGCACCCACACCCTGCTCCACCAGGTAGTGCGCCAGACGGTTCGCCCGCTCATCCAACTCGCGGTACGTCAGCTCAACACCCTCACCGAGCACGGCAACCGCATCCGGCGCCTCCGCCACCCGTGCGGCGAACACCCCCGGAACCGTCGAGCCCGACACGTCCAGCGCAGTGTCGTTCCACTCCACCAACACCCGACGACGCTCGGTCTCGTCCAACACGGCCACCTTGCTCAGCGGGAGGTCGGAGCCTGAGTCCAGCGCACTCTCCAGAGCGGCCACCAGGTTCTCGACGCCCGAGTGCAGCAGACCGCAGACGGCCTCCGGGGAGACCGGCGCGACCGCGCTGACGACCAGCCGGAAGTCGGCCCCCAGGTCGTCGATCGCCACGGTGATGGGGTAGTTGGTGCGCTCCCGGCTGAAGACGACGTCGATGCCGTCCGAGAGGGCGGCCTGCCGGGCCGGGCCCTGGCTGTGCCGGTAGGTGAAGAGCGAGGTGAACAGCGGCCGGTCCCCCGGCACCCCGCTGGCGCGCTGCGCCAGCGTCAGCGGCGCGTGCTCGTGCTCCAGCAATTCGGCCAGCATCCCGCGCATCCCGGTGACGGCCGCGGCCGCACCGAGCCCGTCCAGGCGCACGCGGACCGGCAGGGTGTTGATGAACGGGCCAGGCACCCGGTCGGCGCCGGCGCCGGCGTTCATCCGGCCGAACAGCACCGTGCCGAACACCACGTCGTCACGGCCGCTGACCGCCGCCAGCACCCGCGCCCACGCCACGTGCAGCACGGTCGCCGGGCTGGCACCCAGTCGCCGCGCCACCTCGCGCAAGCGCTCCGCCACCGTCCCGTCCACGTCCGACCGGACCCGGACCGAGTCCGAACCGTCACCGCGCACATCCACCAGGCCGAACGGCGCGGTCGGCTCGGTGACATCGCCCAGCAGCTCCGCGAAGAACCGCTCGTGCTCGGCCTGGGCCACACCACCGCGCGCCTGCGCCACGAAGTCGCGGAACGGCAGCGGCTGCGCCAGCGTGTCGGCCTGACCGGCCAGGATCGCCCGCACCTCGCCGACCAGCACCTCCAGCGCTGTGTGGTCACGGACCAGCTGGTGGATCTGCAGCATCCCGAGCCACCGCTCGGTCCCCGGCACCGCCGCAGCCCGGATCCCGAGCAGCGGGGCGTGACCGATGTCCATCGACGGACCACCGGCCGCCAGCAGCTCGGCTGCCGGGTCCTCCGCGGCCGGGTCCAGCGCGACCTCGGTCACCGGCAGCACGGCGTGACGCCACACCACCTGGACCGGCTCGCGCAGGCCCTCCCACACCACACCGGTGCGGTAGATGTCATGCCGGTCGACCACCTGCTGCAGCGCACCCGCGAACGCGTCCAGCCGCTCCCGGGAGTCGAAGCCCAGCACGATCGGCAGCACGTACACATCGCTGCCGCTGTGGGAACCCAGCAGGTGGTGGAAGAGCAGACCCTCCTGCAGCGGCGCCAGCGGGTACACATCCGCGACGTTCGCCGCGCCACCCTCGACGCTCGCGACCACCCGCTCCAGCTCCGCAGCGGACAACTCCACCAGCGGCAGCATCTCCGGAGTGATCTCCTGAGCGCCCTCGGGGATCCCGTTCGGCGGCACCACCACCAGCTCCGGACCCGCCACCGCCGCCAGGCTAGCCACGGTCGGTGTCACGAACAGCGCCCGCACCGACACCGACACACCACGCCCGCGCAGCTTCTCCACCAGCGACACCGCCAGCAGCGAGTGACCACCCAGCATGAAGAAGTCGTCGTCGACCCCCACGCTCTCCAGACCCAGCACCTCGGCGAACGCCTGGCAGAGGATCTCCTCGCGGGCGGTCGCCGGTCCGCGGCCACGCGCGGCGGCGCCGGCAGCGTAGTCGGGGGCGGGCAGGGCACGGCGGTCGAGCTTGCCGTTGCCGGTCAACGGCAGCGCGTCCAGCACCACCACGGCCGACGGGACCATGTACTCCGGCAGCCGCTCTCCGACGAACTTCCGCACCACAGCGGACAGTTCAGCGTGATCGGCTTCCTCGTCGTCGGCGACGACATACGCCACCAGACGCACATCACCGGGGGTGTCCTCGCGAGCGACCACAGCGGCCTGGGCGACCGCCGGGTGCCCGGCGATCACGGCCTGGACCTCACCCGGCTCAATGCGGAAGCCGCGCACCTTGACCTGGTCGTCCGCGCGGCCCAGGAACACCACCTGGCCATCCGCCGTCCAACGCGCCCGGTCACCCGTGCGGTACAGGCGCCCGCCATCAGCCCCGAACGGGCTCGCGACGAAGCGCTCGGCGGTCAGACCCGGCCGGCGCACGTAGCCCCGCGCCAGACCCGCACCCGCGACGTACAACTCACCCACCACACCCGGCGCCACCGGGCACAAACGGTCATCCAGCACATACAGGCGGGTGTTCGCGATCGGACGGCCGATCGGCACCACACCGGTGGCCGTCAGCTCCGAGGTCAACCGGGTCGTCGCCACACCGATCGTCGCCTCGGTCGGGCCGTAGTGGTTGAACACCCCACACCCACCGGCCGCCGCCAGAACCTCGCCCACCAGGGCGGGCGAGGCGGCCTCGCCACCGAACACCAGCGACCGCGCCGGCAGCACCTGCCCCGCACCACCGGCCGCCGCCAGAGCCCCCAGATGCGACGGCACCGCCTTCACGAAATCAATCCCGTGCTCCGCCAGGTAGCCGGCCACCGCCGCCGGATCGGTCACCGCATCCGCGTCCAGGACGTGCAGCTCGCCGCCAGTGGTCAGGCTCGCGAACACCACCGTGTTACCCAGGTCCGTCGCCTGCGCCTGCAACAACGCATACCGGCCGCCCTCACCGCCGAACCCGACCCGCTCGGGCGCCGAGGCGACGTAGTTCGCCAGACCGCCGTGCGTCACCGCCACACCCTTCGGCGTGCCGGTCGAGCCGGAGGTGTAGATCAC
>NZ_JBEXWT010000202.1:0-3340 GCF_040629945.1 Kitasatospora sp. NPDC005856
GCGGGGGCTTCTTCGAGGATGAGGTGGGCGTTGCTGCCGCCGAAGCCGAAGGCGCTGATCCCGGCGCGGCGGACGTGGTTCTCGGTGCGTGGCCATGGGCCGGGCTCGGCCTGGACCCGGAACGGGCTGTTGGCGAAGTCGATGTCGGGGTTGCCACGGGTGTAGTTCAGCGAGGGTGGCAGCAGTTCGTGCTTGAGCGCGAGCGTGGTCTTGAGCAGGCCGGCGATGCCGGCGGCGGCGTCGAGGTGGCCGACGTTCCCCTTGACCGAGCCGATGACCCAGGAGCCCGTCTCGCCGAACGCCCGTGACAGCGCCTGCACTTCGATCGAGTCGCCGATCACGGTGCCGCTGCCGTGCGCCTCGACGTAGTCGATGTCCTCGGGGTCGAGCTCCGCGACGGCCAGCGCCTCCGTGATCACCTCGGCCTGACCGCCGACGGTCGGTGCCGTGAAACTCGCCTTGACCCCACCGTCGTTGTTGATGGCCGAGCCCTTGATCACGGCGTGGACGGTGTCGCCGTCGGCCAGCGCGTCCTCCAGCCGCTTCAGGGCCACCACGCCGACACCGTTGCCGAAGACCGTGCCCCGGGCGTCCGCGTCGAACGGGCGGATGTGCCCGTCCGGGGAGAGGAAGGCCCCCTCCTGGTAGGGGTAGCCGGTGTTCTCCTGCACTTTGTAGGAGACCGCACCCGAAAGAGCCATGTCGCACTCGTAGTTGAGCAGGCTCTGGCAAGCGGCGTGCAGCGCCACCAGCGAGCTGGAGCAGGCGGTCTGCAGCGGGAAGCTCGGCCCCCGCAGGTCGAGCTTGTACGACACCCGGCTGGTCAGGAAGGCGAGTTCGAAGCCCAGGCCGACGTTCTCGCCCTTGATCGCCTCGCCCTGCTCCAGGTTGCTGAGGATGTTCCCGAGGTAGGCGGTGGTACTGGCGCCGCCGAAGACGCCGATGCTGCCCGCGTACCGGGCGGCGTCGTAGCCGGAGTGCTCCAGGGCCGCCCAGGCCGTTTCCAGGAAGAGCCGGTGCTGCGGGTCCATGATCTTCGCTTCACGGGCGGTGTACCCGAAGAACTCCGCATCGAACAGGCCGATGCCCTCGAACTTGGGGACGGCCTTGACGTAGTGGGGCCGGCCGAAGACCTCGGCCGGCACCCCGGCCGCCGCCAGCTCCTCGTCGGTCAGGGCGACGATCGACTCGACGCCGTCGCGCAGGTTCGACCAGAACTCGGCCAGGTCCCCCGCGCCGGGGAAGCGCCCCGCCATCCCGACGATCGCGACACCGTCCCGCGCCGGGAGATCCGTGAACTCAGTGGTCATCATTCGCCCCTTGCCGTCCGACGCCGTTGCTGGTGCTGACGCCGGCGCTGCTGCATCTTCTCTCTGCGTTCCTCAAGTTCCTTGAGGCTGTTGCTCGTTGCCTGCCGTACCGGCTTCTCGACCAGGCCGGCCAGGTGTGCCGCCGTCAGCCCCTCGTACAGGTCGCCGAGGGCGAGCTTGGTGCCCAGCCGGGTGTTGGTGGTGCTCACCAGCTGGATCGCGATCAGGGAGTTGCCGCCCAGATCGAAGAAGCTGTCCTGGATGCCGACCTTCTCGATGCCCAGCAGCTCCTGCCACACCTCGCAGATCGCGCGCTCGGTGTCGCTGCGCGGAGCTACGAACTCGGTGAGGATGTCCGGGCGTTCGTGCGCGCCACCGCGGGGCTCCGCGGTGGCGCCCTGCTCCAGCGAGAAGGCGTTCTCGAAGAGCGCGGAGAGCTCGGCGGGCGACACGACGACCTGCGACTCCGAGACGCCGGCCAGGATCGCGTCGAGGGCCCACAGCCCCTCGGCGGCCGACATGGCGCGCTGGTCCACCTGCTCGATGCCGGACGGTGCGGCGGTGTCGGCCGCCATGCCGATCTCCCGCCACGGACCCCAGTCGATCGAGATCACCCGCCGGGTGCGGCCGCGGTCCTGGGCGAAGGCGTCAAGGAAGCAGTTGGCGGCGCAGTAGTCGACCTGGCCGACACTGCCGATGTTCGCACCGTTCGAGCCGAACAGGACGAGGAAGTCCAGCTCCTGGTCCGCCAGCACCTCCTCCAGCACCAGGGTGCCGCGTACCTTCGGGAGCAGGACCTCGGCGGCCGCCTGGAGGTCCTTGAGCTGGATCAGGCCGCCACCGGCGACGCCCGCCGTGTGGAAGGCGCCGTGGACGGCCCCCCACCGCTGGGTGGTTCGCCGGACGGCCTCGCTCATCGCCGCCTGGTCGCTCACGTCGGCCTGGAGCACCAGGAGCTCCGCACCTGCGTCCCGCAGGCGGACCAACTCCCGTACGGTGTCGGCGAGTCGGCCCTTGCCCGGGTTGTGGGCGAGCCAGGAGTCCCACTCCGCGGCGTCGGGCAGCCGGGTGCGCGCGGTGAGCGCGATCCTCGCCCCCGCTGCCGCGAGGTGCCCGGCCAGGGCCAGGCCCAGGCCGCCGGTGCCGCCGGTGACCAGGTAGACGCCGTCCTTGCGCACCGCCGGTGACCGGTCGCCCCGGGGCAGTGGCTGCGGCAGGAAGTGCTGGGACCAGCGGTGCCCCCCTCGGTGCGCCACCGTCTCCGTGCCGGGCTCCGGTGCTGCTGCCAACTCGGCCATCAGATTCACAAGTTGGGAACGGTTGGGTGCTTCCTGGCAGTCGAGGTCGACGCTGCGGCAGGTGGTGCCCGGCAGCTCGCGGGGCAGCACGCGGCACGGGCCCAGCAGGGTGGCCTTCAGCGGCGAGAGCGGCTCGGCGCCGGTGACGTTGTGCAGGCCGTTGCTGAGCACCCAGATCCGGCGCGGCTCGCTGTCCGGGTGCTGGACGAGGGCCTGGGTGAGGCGGATCAGACTCTCGAAACCGTGCTGGAGGCTGCCCTCCTCGCCCGGCGCGGTGACGCTCCAGCCGTGGACGATGTGGGTGGGCACACCGGCAGGGCCGCTCCGCAGGGTGCTGATCAGCCGCTCGTAGTCGGAGCTGTCGGCCGGGTCGATGGCGTAGCGGTTGTCTCCGTGGTCCGACCAGGCGCCGGCCGCCGCCACCAGGGTGACGGTGGCACCGGCGGTCCGCAGCTGCTCGGACACCGCCTCGCCCACACCCAGGCCGTCGGCGAAGACCAGCCAGTGCCGGGTGCAGTCCGGCTGTTCCCCGGCCGGGAGAGGCGCCCGCTGCCAGGACGGGGCGTAGAACCACTGCGTGATGTCGTCGCGGCGCGCCGCGGTACCACCGGTGGCCCGGGCCGTCGTGGCCTGTCGGTCGAGCCAGTAGTGCTTGTGTTGGAAGGGGTAGGTGGGGAGGGGGATGCGGTGGCGTTGTTGGTGGGAGTGGTAGGTGGTCCAGTCGGGTGTGGT
>NZ_JBEXWT010000203.1:0-3302 GCF_040629945.1 Kitasatospora sp. NPDC005856
GCGCGGCCGGCGGCCGGCTTCCGGCCGCCCCCGGCGGCGCTGGGCCACGGGCTGGGCCTGGCCGCGCTGCTGCTGCTCCCGCCGGCCCTGCCGGGCGGGGACCGTCCGCTGGCCGTCGCACTGGTGCTGGCGGCGGCGGTGTCGGCCGGGGCGGCCGAGCGGACGGCCCGCTGGTACCGGCAGGTCGGCCGCGACCACCTGGGCGCGGCGGACACCCTGGCCGGGTTCCGGGCCCGGATGCGCCCGGTGCTCCCGGTCGCGCTGGCCCTGTACCTGGCGGTGCTCGGGGTGCTGAGCTTCGCCGCGCTGGCCGTGCTGGCCGTCGTCGCGCCGCGCCCCGGGCCGGTCCACGGCGGCGGGCTGCTGCACCTGGCGGCCGAGCGGGCCGGGCCCGCCCAGTGGGCGGCGCAGGGTGTGCTGGGTCTGCTGCTGGTGCTGCCGGTGCTGCTGGCTCGGTGCGGCAGGACGGCGGCCGCCGCGGCCGGTGCGTCGGCCGGGGCCGCCGCGGTGCTCGGGCCGCTCGCCCTGGGGCGCGGTGCCCCGGAGGCCTGGCTGGTCGGCGGCGGCACCGTCGCGGTGGCGCTGCTGGCGTACGCCGGTGCGGTGCTCGGCCGGGCCGGCTCGCACCGCTGAGCGCCGTCCGCCGTCCGCCGGACGCCCGCTTGGTCGTCCCGCTCCGTCGATCCACCCGGGGACCGGCTGCGTGGTCCCCGCTTTCGTCCCGTTCGTTGAACTCAGTCCGCCAGGTCGTCCCGAGCTGGCTTCGTGGAAGGACACCCCCGATGAGGGTGCTGCTGCTGGGCGCCGACGGCTTCATCGGCCGCCGGGTCACCGATCGTCTGCTGATGGACCAGGAGTTGCAGGTGACGGTGCTCGGCCGGCGCGACTCGGCCGACATCCGCTTCGACCTGACCACGGGGAGCCCGGGCGCGCTGGCCCGGTTCCTGGACGCGGTCGCGCCGCAGGTGGTGATCAACTGCGCGGGCGCCACCTACGGCAGCTCGCGGACCCTGATCCGGTCGAACACGCTGGCCGTCGCGACCGTCTGCGAGGCCATCCGGCGTAGCCGGGAGCCGGCCCGGCTGGTGCACGTCGGCTCGGCCGCCGAGTACGGGCCGGTGCCCGGCGGGGTGCCGGTGTCCGAGCAGGCCGAGCCGCGGCCGGTCGGCCCGTACGGGGTGTCCAAGCTGGCCGGGACGGAGCTGGTGCTGGCCTCCGGGCTGGACGCGGCGGTGCTGCGGGTGTTCGACGTGGTGGGCCCGGGCGCGCCGACCGCCTCGCTGTTCGGGCGGCTGGCCGAGGGCCTGCGGCGGGCGCTGGAGCGGGACGAGCACCAGGTGCGGATGCCGGACCTGTCCGGATACCGGGATTTCGTGGACGTGCGGGACGTCGCCCGGGCCATCCAGGCGGCCGCGGTGTCGGCCGCCACGGGGGTGATCAACGTCGGCAGCGGGCATGCCGTGCGGGCCCGGGACGCGGCCCAGCTGCTGGTGCGGGCCTCGGGCTTCGAGGGGCAGATCGTCGAGGAGAACCGGCAGATCCTGCTGCCCGCGCAGGTCGGAGGGGCGGGCGGCGACCACCTGACCGGCCACCACCTGCCGGGCCACCACGTGCCCGGCCACCACCTGCCGGGGCACCGCCCGGAGGGGCAGCGGCCGGAGGGCAGGGCGGTGCCGGGCGAGCCGGTGCCGTGGCGGCAGGCGGACGTGCGCACCGCCCGGGACCGTCTCGGATGGCGGACGCAGGTGCCGCTGGAGGAGTCGCTGGGCGACGTGTGGCTGGAGACGGCCTGCCGGGTGTGAGCGCGCCGCGGGGTGCCGCGGGCCCGTCAACCACGGGCCCGGGGCGCTCTCCGGGGCCCCGCCGCCGGGTTCCACGATCCGGCGCGGCCCGTCTCGCCCATCGGACGGGCTGTCTCGGAATACCGATGGGGCGTGACACTGTTGGCCTGGACAGCCACCCGAGTGGCGGAGTGACAACTCCACCTCGCGGCTGGCCATGGCCATCCGAACAAGACACCCATCGGAGTCCCCGTGTCGTTGCCACCCCTGGTCGAGCCGGCCGACGAGCTCACCGTCGATGAGGTCCACCGGTACTCCCGCCACCTGATCATCCCCGACGTGGGCATGGCCGGGCAGAAGCGGCTGAAGAACGCCAAGGTGCTGTGCGTCGGCGCCGGCGGTCTCGGTTCGCCCGCCCTGCTGTACCTGGCCGCGGCCGGTGTCGGCACGCTGGGCATCGTCGAGTTCGACGTGGTCGACGAGTCCAACCTGCAGCGCCAGATCATCCACGGGCAGTCGGACGTCGGCCGTTCCAAGGCGGAGTCGGCGCGCGACTCGGTCAAGGAGATCAACCCGTACGTCGACGTGGTGCTGCACGAGGAGCGCCTCGACAACTCCAACGTCATGGAGATCTTCTCCGGCTACGACCTGATCGTGGACGGCACCGACAACTTCGCCACCCGCTACCTGGTGAACGACGCCGCGGTGCTGCTCGGCAAGCCGTACGTGTGGGGCTCGATCTACCGCTTCGACGGCCAGGCCAGCGTGTTCTGGGCCGAGCACGGCCCCTGCTACCGCTGCCTCTACCCGGAGGCCCCGCCGCCGGGCATGGTCCCCTCCTGCGCCGAGGGCGGCGTGCTGGGCGTGCTGTGCGCGTCCATCGGCTCGATCCAGGTCAACGAGGCGATCAAGTTGCTGGCCGGCATCGGGGACCCGCTGGTCGGCCGGCTGATGATCTACGACGCCCTGGAGATGAACTACCGCCAGGTGAAGGTCCGCAAGGACCCGGACTGCGCCGTCTGCGGTGAGAACCCGACGGTCACCGAGCTGATCGACTACGAGGCCTTCTGCGGCGTCGTGTCGGACGAGGCGCAGGCCGCCGCCGCCGGTTCGACCATCACCTCGCAGCAGCTCAAGCAGTGGCAGGACGACGAGGAGGACATCTACCTCATCGACGTCCGCGAGCCCGGCGAGTACGAGATCGTCAACATCCCCGGCGCGGTGCTGATCCCGAAGAACGAGTTCCTGATGGGCGACGCGCTGGAGAAGCTGCCGCAGGACCGGAAGATCGTGCTGCACTGCAAGTCGGGCGTGCGCTCGGCCGAGGTGCTGGCCGTGGTCAAGGCCGCGGGCTTCGCCAACGCCGTGCACCTGGGCGGCGGCGTGCTCGGCTGGGTGAACCAGATCGAGCCGCACAAGCCGGTCTAGCCGGTGGTGACCGTGTCGTCGTCGTACGTGGTGTAGTGCCAGGCGACCGCGGTGACGCTGCGACCCTGGATGGCGCCGTCGCCGCCGTCGGCT
>NZ_JBEXWT010000204.1:0-3151 GCF_040629945.1 Kitasatospora sp. NPDC005856
CGGTGATCCTGGCCAGTTCCGGGTCGCTGACCAGGTCGCCGGTCTGGGCGCCGGAGCAGGCGAGGTCGATCGGGGTGACCCCGGGGATGTCGGTGCGCCGAAACGTTTCCTCTAGCTCTGCGCCGCCTCTTCCCACCACCCCCTTCTACTTTCCATGCCCCCACGTGATCGGTGGGAGGAGGAGAGCGCGGGGGTCACTCGGGCGGGGCCCGCGGGGCGGCGGGGGTCCGCTCGGGGTGGGCGTGGGTTGTGGGGGTGTGCCCGGCGTGCCCGTCGGTCCCGCCGGGCACGCCGTGGGGGCGGGGGTGGCGGCCCGTGTGAGCGGGCTGGGGGTGGACGGCCACGCCGAGGGTGGCCGGGGAGTCGCCCGTCACCGCGATGTCTCCCTCGCGGTCGGTGCGCAGGACGGTGGCGCCGAGTGCGCGCAGGTGGTCGACCGTCCTCGGGGACGGGTGACCGTACGGGTTGCCCTCGCCGCAGGAGATGAGGGCCAGCCGGGGACGCAGGGCGCCCGCCAAGTCCCAGTCCTGGTGGGCCGATCCGTGGTGCGCCACCTTCACGACATCGACCCTTCCCACCCGCCCCAACAGGGCCTGCTGGGCCTGGGGTTCGAGATCTCCGAGCAGTGCCATCCGTAGTCCTCCTGTCAGTGACACCATCAGCGCCACGCTTGCGTTGTTCGGTCCCGGCGCCTCGGCGGCCGCGCCGGGGACCGGCCACACCACGTCCCAGGCCAACTCCGCCCCGGTCGAACGCCGTTCACCCCGACCGGCTCTCAGCAGCGGGAGGCCGATGCCTGCGGCCCAGCCCGCCACCCGGGCCGCCTCGCCCGGCGGGTCGTCCAGCGTGGTGCCCTCGACCGCACCGACCCTGCGGCCCCGCAACACCCCCGGCACGCCCTCGACGTGGTCGGCGTGGTTACATTCTCCATCGTCCGTAACTCTCATGAGGTGGCAAGCCAACGGAACGCCAGGTCGCCGTTGCCGAACCCGTACCGGGGGCAAATCAGATAGTTGAGAGTGCGGACGCCCGGCGAGGAATTCACTCGCGGGAGGGACCTCGGGGTCGGTAGGTAGTGACAGTCCACTGCCTGCAGCGGGCGTCGATTCCGCTGCAGACAGTGAGAGGGCTTCTGGGTCAAGGACGGCCGGGGGCTCGATAGCTCCAGCCGGCGGCCCACCACTGAACAGGGTCGAGGATGCCCCGGCCGTCGATGGCGCGGGGAAGGGTGACGTGGGCCGAGACCGCCTTCGGGTCAAGGCGCACGAAGAGGCCCGGTCCCATGCCCGCGACGACAACGCCCGTACCCAGCTCTTCGCCCACGCCGCCGAGGTCTTCCGCGACCTCAAGAACCCCAAGACTGCGCTGGCCTGGAATGCTCAGGCCGCCGCCATGCCAACCGGTGTGTTCACCCGCTCCGTCGGCATGCGCCTGGCGATCGTCGGGACGGCTCACCTCCAGGGCGCGACCGTGACCAGGGCCTCACTCTAGGCAACCAGGCCTTCGACATCCTCGCCCGCGTCCAGTCGACCCGAGCCATGGACTACGTCCGCGAGTTCAACGCCGCCCTGACCCGGTGGCGGCGCGAGAGCTCCGTTCGTGACTTCCTCCACCGGACCCGCCAGGAACTCGGCATCGCTGCTTGAGGCCTCGCCCGTCGGCGAGCGGGCCGTGCTTCATCACAGCGTGAGCGGCAGGCCGTCCGTTCGGCAGCCCGGATGTGCTCCTCGATCCGCTCCGGGGTCTCGCCGCGGGCGAGTCCGTGGCGCCGAGTTCAGCGCGCGGTCCCGAGCCGCAGATGCGCGAAACCGTTTTCCGACGCGAACGGCCCGGCAAGCTCACTGCCCGGACCGAGCCATGCCCCGATAGGACTCACCGCCGCCAGCCACGGCCAGCACAAGGCCCCAGCTGGTGGCTGGGATCGAAGTTCCGGTGATCACCGACTGCTCGCGGGCAACCACGGCGAGCGTGGCCAACGAGGTTCTCACCAGCTCGCCGAACTCAGGCACATGACTTCCGTGCGGATGGCGCCCCGCCCCCACGGGGGTAGGGCAGTTGGCAGGTCCGCGTGTGAGTCGTCTGACACGAAAACCGGCGACAGCCTACTGCTTGCCGCCCTCGCGTATCGGCTGTCTGCGAGCAGAATCTGCGGTAACTTCAGTCACGTCGTGCTCCATAGGCAAGTCAAGGGACGGGCAAAGTGGGAAGTCCTCATCAGGCGCTAATCACCGCTGTCGAGGTGGAGAAGCTTTTCGGTCGGTATAGCTATGAGATGAGCTTCAGCACCGCGGACCAGACACAGTCCAGAGCGGATCGCCTTACTCTCATCTATGGAAGCAATGGAACAGGCAAGACCACGATCCTGAAACTGATCTGGCATACGCTGTCCCCGGCAGATTCCAACGGACATCGGACTAGCATTGCAAAAATTCCGTTCAAATCCTTCTCCGTGAGCCTCGCCACCGGTGATGTAATCCGCATCGTCAAGCTGGAAGGTCTCTATGGACATTTTGTAGCCCAGGTTTGGTCCGGGAGAACGCAGAAGGTCGAGCAGTTTTATTACCTGGACCCCACAGGGGAAGGAGTTAGGTCCCTCCCTCGCAGTCTGGAATCACACAATGTCGATCAGCTGGAGATTGATCTCGACGTATCTCCAGCAGAGTGGCTGCAGACATCCAGAATTAGGGAACTCGAGATGAGGCGCCGCAGCAGGCAGCACCGCGATGATGACGCATTTGTTGCGTACCTCAAGGGACTCGACGCCGCCCCGTACCTTCTGGCAGACGACCGACAGATTTACGGCGACAAGATTTCTCGCCCCCATGACCAGGAATGGCACTACCGCACCACTGTTGAGGGTCGGGTAGTAGCTGAACCCGACAGGCCCGGCGATAGAGGGGGTGTCACTGCCGAGCTTGCAACTGCAATCTCCCGCGCAAATGACGTGATTCAACGTCAAATTCTTACGGGTGGCTATCAGGGCTCTAGGTCATCAAATAACGCCTACGTAGAAATCCTCAGAAGGGCTGCCCTCACGGATTTGGCGAAGGCAGACGAGGGCACTCGAAGCGCTCTAATCGAGCGCATCGAGGAGCTCGCAAACGAAACCCTCGAATACAGCAAGTATGGCCTTCTTCCAGAGCTCAATCGA
>NZ_JBEXWT010000205.1:0-2779 GCF_040629945.1 Kitasatospora sp. NPDC005856
CGAGTACGAACAGGCGTACTGGGCGAGACTGGAGCAAGCCCCTCAAGCCGCCTGATCACACGATCGCGGACTCCACGGAAGTCGGGGCAGCTCAGGACCACGGCCCGCACCACGGCCACGGGCACAGCAAGGGCGAGGACAGCGAGGGCCGGCCACACCGGCGGGCTGGGACAGCACACCGCGAAACACTCCCACCAGACGAAACAGCCTGGGACTGTCCCAGCGAAACAGACACACCCGGCGGGCTGAGACATAGCTGGAACAGGCCTGGGACAACCTCCGCTCGGCACACGGCACCGACCACCGGCGGGGCAGAGCGGCCGCGACGGCGGACTCGGCGCCGAGCACGACGACGGCCAGGACCACGACGACGTCGAACGGAAAAGGGCGCCGGAATTCCCACGGGAACGACACCCGAATTCCCGGGTATACGACGCCGCGAAAACACCGTGGAACATCGTCAGGACAGGCCGGGAAAACAGGGCGGACACCGCCACGGGAAACAAGGGCGGTGCCACTCCCCGGACCCGGCGCCCGACCGGGGGGACGACCCGGCGTGACAACCACGCAACGTCACCGAACCGACCCCCACCGACACCCCCAACCCGGCCGAGGCGGGCCCGGAAACAAGCGAAAACACCACCCCGAACACCCCGGAACGCCCTCAGGTCACACCCCACGAGGGGCCGACGAGACGGACGCCGGACGGTGACGCAACCACCCGGCACAGCCCGACCGGACTCGCCCGACCGGGTCCCTACCACGGCACCCGGGCCCGGCGGACCGGACGACAGCGGGGCGGCTTGCGGCAGCCAGCCGGGTTCCGTCACCGTGGATCCGTGACGGAACATCACGCGCGGACGCCCTCCCGGTGTGCCGGTCCCGGCTGCGAAGAGCGGCTCCCCGGGCCCGCCCGCACCGGCCGGCCCGGCCTGTTGACTTACGGGCAGGCCTGCCGCCAGGCCGCCCTGCGCCGGCGCCGCCTGGACGGGGGTGACAGTCGCCTCGGCGGCCCTCTGGTCCACGGCGACCGCGCCGTCGACATCGCCACGCCCCTCCAGCAGCACCGCCAGCCGCCGCGCCGCGCGCCCATGGTCCTCGGCCGCCGCGTAGGCTCGCAGCTCCTCGATCCGGCCGTGCCGGGCGAGGAGCCGGATGTAGGACTCCAGCGCGCGCGGGTGGCCGAGCACGATCCGGGCGCGGGCCAGCTCGATCGCCTCCCCGGCGCGGCCCCAGCCCTCCAGCAGCCACGCTGGCTGACCCCACCGAACTGCCCGGCCGGCCCGCGCGCACCGCCGCCAACGGCCACGTTGAGCGCGCCTTCGGGTCCGTCAACACCCTGTTCTGCCAACACGTCGCCGGCCACACCAGCTCCAACGTCCTGCGCTGCGGATCCGGCAGCCAGCGCGAAGCCCTGTGGAGCGTCGCCCAGCTGCAAGACCTCCTCGACCAGTGGATCACCGTCGAGTGGCAGAACCGCCCCACCGAGGGACTGCGCCACCCCTCGATACCCGCCACCGCCCTGACCCCGAACAAGATGTGAGGCGCCGTGCTCGGCGCCACCGGGCACGTACCACTGCCGCTGAGCGGCGACGACTACATCGAACTGTTGTCCGTGGTCTGGAAACCGACCACGGAGCGCGGCATCCGCCTGAACCACCGCACCTACGACCACCACATGCTCACCGACTACCGCGGCCAGCCCTCCGGCGTCACCACGCAGCAGGGCCGGTGGGAGGTCCACCACAACCCCCACGACGCCCGCCGGATCTGGGCCCGCCTCGGTGACGGCGCCTTCACGCCCATCCCGTGGATCCACGCCGACCACGTCCACCAGCCCTTCGGCGACCAGCTGTGGCAGCACCTCAAGGACACCGTCGCCCGGCGCGGCGACCGCGACCGGCACGAAGCCGACCTCGCCCAGGCCCTCGACGACCTCCTGCGCCGCGCCCGCACCGGCACCACCCACCCCCCGCGAACACGCCCTGATCACCCGCCACGCACCCGCCGCCCTCCCCCACGACCACACCAGCGGGCCCGGTGGGCCCGTCGGTGCCGTGGAGGACCCGGGCGGACAGACCCGAGGACGCGGGAAGACGAGGCGCCAGAAGCAGACCGCCGCCCCGGAGAACTCAGGCCCCGGGCAGCAGCCTGACGACCACGGGTCGGCTGTTCCGAGGCCGCGGCGGGCCAGCGCTGCACGGTCCGAGACGGCGGCCGGGGAAGGCGAGGCCCCCGCGGCGCTGTTCGACGCCGCCGCACCGTGGCCCACACCGATGCGTCCGCCCAGGAAGTCCGCACCCGCGCGGTGAGGGTGAGGAGGACGAGGACGGCCTCGACGCCGACCTCGTCTGGGACGACGAGGACGAACTGGATGATGAGGACGCGGTGGACACCGGCTTCGGCCTGTACGACGCGGCCGAGGAGGCGCAGCAGTGGTGACCCCGACCGCCGGCCAGCCCGCAGTCCAGGCCGGGACCGCGACGCCCACCACATGGGAGGAATGGCGGCGCTTCGTCGACCGCAAACGGCCCGCACCGCCCTCACCGGACAAGCCCCGGCGCAGCTCGGCCCAGCCCGGCCTACCACTCCCGGTTCGTCGTCGTCCGCACCCCCGTCCTCGAGCAGATCACCACCAGCGTGCGAACCCTCACACTGCTCGGGCGCCACCAGGACGGCACCGCCCGGCCCGGCAGATGGAATTGGCCGGACACCCGGCGGTGTCCATCGATTCCGCAGCCCTCGCCGTCGATCGGACCGTCATCCTGGCGAGGGTCGG
>NZ_JBEXWT010000206.1:0-2646 GCF_040629945.1 Kitasatospora sp. NPDC005856
GGGGGGGGGGCCGGGCGGGGGCCCTCGCATCTCGCGCAGTCTGGCGGGGCGTGGGGGGGGCGCCCCCCCCCCCCCCCGCCCGGCAGGCACAAGGCGGGGATGCCGTGGCCGCCTACTGTGAGATCACCACGGCGTGGACGGCGGCAGGCGTCCGACACTGACCGCCCGCCCGGCCGCCTCAGTCGCCCGTCGTCCTCGGCGCCGCGCTGGGTGGTTCCGTCATGGACCACTGGTGATGGAGCCACCCGGCGCTGGTGCGACCTGTCTCAGGCGCGTTCGGACCGGCCCGGGGCTCGCCCAGACGGGGGCCCGGGCCGGTCCGTGTGCCGTTCCCTCCCGGAGGCATCATGGTTCGGGAACTGGCGGCCGGGACGGGGCTAGGCGTCCTCGGCGGCCGGGACGGGCCGGACACCCCACCGTGTCCAGCCGGCCCCGCACACCTCGCCGTTGAGGGGAGCACCGCGCCGGCGAGGTGTGACCATTGTGTCCGGCCGCCGCCCACGGCCGCGGTGCTCATGCGCAAGAGATCGCACGGCTCGGCCCACGATCCGCTGTCGCTGGCGCGTCCGGGTAACGAAGGTTCACAACGGACTCGGTGCCCGACGCCGCTCCTGACGTTGCAGTGTCGTTCGACAGTGGTGGTGGGTCCGGCGTCGGGGACATCGTTGTCCGGGCCGCGCCACCGCTCCGGCCCGCCGCTGGTGTCCCGTCGCGGGAAGTTTTCCTGTGTGGGGGGGTGGGTTCCGTGGTCCGGGCCACCGTCCGGGTGCTCTTGCGGCTGACTGGAAAGGCAAGGCAGCCGTCGGCGTCGCCGTCCCGGTCCGGCTCCTGGCCGTCCTTGCTGCCGTCGCGCTGCCGTGTCCACCTCTGTCCCACCGGTGTCTCAGGCCGCCCCGGTGTCGGTTTCGCTGGGACGGTCCCGGCCTGTTCGTGCTGGTGACGAGGTGTCCGGGGTACGGGCTGGGACAGGCGCTGCCGCGCCCACCCGCTGACCCGTCTCACCGGACTTTGACGTCGCAGGTCAGGTACGGTGCGGGCGTGACTGAGTCCCTTCCTTCCGATGTGGCCGAGGTGCTCGACGCCCTTCTCGACGACGATGATCCGGTTCACCTGGCGCTCCGTGCCCAGGTACCCCAACTCCGGGTGAGCGGGCGTTGTACGTGCGGGTGCGGCACGGCCTACTTCGAGCTCAACACGGTTGCGGTCCAGCCGGCGCCGTCCGGACCGAGCACCGTGGTGGCCGCTGATGCCCAGATCTACACCGAGAACGGCGACTGCCCTGGCGAAGTCCTGGTCTTCGCCCAAGACGGCTACCTCTCCTGGCTGGAGGTCTGCTCCTGGAGCGACGAAACCGAGGTCACCCTCGCCCTGGCCCAGCGCACGCTGCGCCGCTGAAGGTAGATCTGCCGGCGGTCAAACTTCGGTGAGCGGGTCAGCCGCCGACCGGTTCGCCGGGCTGGGACGGGGCTGTCCCAGCCCGTGTATCAGGTGTCCGTTTCCGGCGTTCTGCTGGGACGGATCTGGGACTGTCCCACCCTGTTCTGCCTGGTGGGAGCGTTTGGCGAGGGTGCTGGGACAGGGCTTGGACATGCTGGCGGCTACCGGCCGGGCGGGGCGTCCTCGATGGCGGCGAGCAGGTGGGTGTGGACGGCGCCGGCGGCCTCGCGGGTAGCCGGGTCCGGGTCCTCCAGCTGGGCGGCGATCAGCGCGGCGGCCGCGGCGAGGACCGGGACCGGGACGGTTGCGGAGCGCAGGTGCAGGAGCTGGGCGGCGGTGAGCTCGCCGGGCGTGGCCTGGGCGCGGGCGTTCGGGATCAGGGCGCTGATGCCGCCGAGGGGGGCGGTGCGGTCGCAGTGGATCCCGTGGAACCCGGCGCTCACCCGACGCGACACTCGGGCCCCAGAAGTACCCGCCCGGACAAGCAAGAACGGCTCGCCAGCCAAGCTGACGGTCAGTCATGCAAGATCGAGGTCAGGGTTGAGATAAAGAATTCCTCACACGATCAACGTCGACGGATTTTCCGGATAGAGAATGGAAGGGCTGCAATTCCACCCACAATAAGGATGGTTCCCGGTAGGATGATCCATGAAGATTCACCGGGGCCGGGGCTGAAATACCCTTTTCCCCATGCGATCAAAATGGCCGAAAAGACCACTCCTCCCACGCCGGACCAGAATTTCCTGTCGATCATTGCCGCTCCCGATGGCTAGGGGGTGTCATGGATTGAAAAAACGCTGTTATTGGAGCTGCTCGCCGTTGCAGGACTCCAAGGGTCGGCGAAGTTCGCCATCGCGTTGAACGTAACCGCGACGGATGGCCCGCAAACCGGCAGATACTTGACGATGCACGACTGAAGGTTCGCAGCGCCCCGCAGCTCGTATCGACCCTTGCTGCCAGACACCGCATATGGCTGGGTGAAGTCTATCTTGATTCCCAGCGCACTCCCCTGGGCATTGTTGTGCCCAGGCAGAGTCCCCTTCACATCGACCAAATCGGCGTGCGCGGTGGGCGCCAGCGCCAACATGCCAGAACTGTCGGAGCTTCTCGACAGCGGGATGCCCTGCGTCTTTGAGCAGGCCGTCATCCCGAACGCAGAGGACCGCGAGGCGGCCGCTTCCCGTGTCCGGGAGGCTGAAAGGCCGAGCG
>NZ_JBEXWT010000207.1:0-2549 GCF_040629945.1 Kitasatospora sp. NPDC005856
ACCCCCAGCAGCTCCACCTGCGCCACCGCCAGGTTCACCGCACCCGCATGCGCCAGACCCACACCCTTCGGCACACCCGTCGACCCCGACGTGTAGATCACATACGCCAGACCCTCCGGCGCCACCGACACCACAGGCGCCGACACCGGAGCCACCGCCAACGCCATCCGCACCAACGGCGCATCCACGGTCACCGTCAGCATCCGCCGAACCGGCAGCTCCTCCAGCACCTCCTCCGAGCCCACCAGCGCAACCGCCCGGCTGTCCGCCAGCATGAACGCGATCCGCTCGGCCGGCGCCTGCGGGTCGATCGGCACATACGCCGCCCCGGCCTTCAGCACCGCCAGCAGCGACACCACCAGCTCGGCACCGCGCTCCATGCAGACCGCGACCACCGACTCCGGACCCACACCACGATCCACCAGGTAGTGCGCCAACCGGTTCGCCCGCTCGTCCAACTCGCGGTACGTCAGCTCGACACCCTCACCCACCACGGCAATCGCATCCGGCGCCTCCGCCACCCGTGCGGCGAACACCCCCGGAACCGTCGACACCGGCACCTCGAACGCGGTGTCGTTCCACTCCACCAGCACCCGACGACGCTCGGTCTCGCCCAGCACGTCGACCCCGCTCAGGCGGGTCTCCGGGTCGAGCAGCACCGTCTCCAGCACCCGCACCCAGGCCGCGGCGATCCGTTCCACCGACGACTGGTCGAACAGGTCCGCGGCGGCAGTCACCCAGCAGCGCAGACCCGCCGGCCGGCCCTCGGCGTCGAACATCTCCCCGGCCGTCACGTCCAGGTCGACCTTCGCCGTCGCCGAACCCGCCATGCCGGCCGGCGCGGCGCCGGTCCGTACGCCCGGCAGGTCGAGCGCCGCCGCCGCGATGTTCATCACGGTCAGCGTCACCTGGAACAGCGGGTTGCGCGAGCGGGAGCGAGCGGGCGCCAGCTCCTCCACCAGCTTCTCGAACGGCACGTCCTGGTGCTCGAACGCTGCCAGCCCGCTCTTGCGCACCCGTCCCAGCAGTTGGCGGAACGAAGGGTCACCGGACAGGTCGGTCCGCATGACCAGGGTGTTGACGAAACACCCGATCAGATCGTCCAGCGCCTCGTCGGTGCGACCGGCCACCGGGGTGCCGAACGGAATGTCGAGGCCGGCGCCCAGCCGGGAGAGCAGCATCGCGGACACGGACTGCAGCAGCATGAACAGCGTCACGCCCTCGCCCTGCGCCAACTCCACCAGCTTCTGGTGCAGTTCGGCGGGGACGTCGAACCCGGTGACGTTCGCCCGGTTGCTCGCGACCGCGGGGCGCGGCCGGTCGAACGGCAGCTCCAGCTCCTCCGGCGCTCCACCCAACGCCTCACGCCAGTAGGCGACCTGGCGGGACATCACACTGTCCGGGTCCTCCTCGTCGCCCAGCAGGTCCCGCTGCCACAGCGCGTAGTCCGCGTACTGCACCGGAAGCGGCTCCCACTCGGGCGCCCGGCCCTCCCGGCGCGCCGCATAGGCGGCGGACAGGTCCCGACCCAGCGGAGCCCGCGACCAGCCGTCACTCGCGATGTGGTGGACGGCCAGCGCCAGCACATGCTCATCGGGCGCGACCGTGAAGAGCGACGCGCGGATCGGGAGGTCGACCGACAGATCGAACACGCGCTTGACGGAGCCGGCGATCGCGTCCTGCAGGTCGTCGGGCTCGACGGCGGCCAGCTCCAGCTTCCAGTCGAGTTCGTCCATCTCCAGGACCCGCTGGTAGGGCTCGTCGTCGGCCACCGCGTACACGGTGCGCAGCACCTCGTGCCGCTCGATGACGTCAAGCAGCGCCGCATCGAGCGCCGCCTTGTCGACGTCGCCGAACAGCCGCCCCACGATGGGGCTGTTGTAGGTGGTGTTCGGGCCTTCGAGCAGGCCGACGAACCAGAGCCGGAGCTGCGCGAACGACAGTGGCAGCCGCTCCGGCTCGGCGGCGACCAGCGCGGCTCGGGCCAGCTCGGCTCCGGACAGTCGGGCCGCGAGCCCGGCCACCGTCGGCGCCTCGAACAGCGTCCGCAGCGGCAGTTCGACGCCCATGGTCGTCCGGATCCGGCTCACCAGCCTGGTGGCCAGCAGCGAGTGCCCGCCGAGTCGGAAGAAGTCGTCCTCGACGCTCACCTTCTCCAGGCCCAGCACGTGCGCGAACGCCTCGCAGAGGAGCTCTTCCTCGGGGGTGGCCGGTGCCCGGCCCGCACCCGCCGTGTACTCCGGGGCGGGCAGCGCGCGGCGGTCGATCTTGCCGTTGACCGTCAGCGGCAGCGCGTCCAGCACCACCACCGCCGACGGAACCATGTACTCCGGCAACCGCTTCGCTGCGAACTCCCGTACTTCCCGCGGAAGTTCTCCGCCATCGCCGTCGGCCGGCACCACGTACGCCACCAGGCGGACATCACCGGGACTGTCCTCACGGGCGATCACCGCCGCCTGCGCGACCCGCGCATGCCCGGCGATGACGGCCTGGACCTCACCCGGCTCGATCCGGAAACCACGGACCTTCACCTGCTCGTCCGCACGGCC
>NZ_JBEXWT010000208.1:0-2524 GCF_040629945.1 Kitasatospora sp. NPDC005856
TACGGCAAGGCTCTGGAGTCGCTGGACCTGGCCTGGTCGACGAGGGCCACCGGACGTCGGGAAGCCCGGGGGAGGCGTGGGCTGATATCCACCACCAAGCGATCATTCCTGCGCTGCGGCGCTTGTACGCGACGGCGACGCCGCGGATCTGGTACGAGGCCGGCACGGACCTGGGACCTGCTGGAGGAGGAGCAGTACGAGCGGATGCCGGAGGAGTTGGCCGCGTCTATGGATGACGAGGCGATCTTCGGCTCCGTCGCATGGAAGTTCCGCTGTCCGACGCGGTGAAGCGGGGCCTGCTGGCGCGGTACCAGATCATCGTGGTGGAGCTGACCGAGCCGGTGGCCCCCACGCACCTGGTGAGTCCCGAGCGTCGGCAGGAGCGAGGGCGGCCCTCGGCCCGTGGTGGGCCCGGGGCGCCGGCCGACCTACCTGCGCCGGCATCGAGGAGAACCGGCTCTTCGGCTGGTGTAGGGCCGACTCCAAACACGCAGCCGCAGCCTTCGTCCACATCGCTTCCGAGGCCGAACCGTGCGCCGCGCTATCGGGCGCGCGGGACGGGTGGGGTCAGCCTTACACCCGCCGGCGTGCCGTGAGAAGTGACCTTTGCCTAATTTCGGATGCAGACATCCCCGAAGATTGGTGAACCGAAATGGGATCCAGTCCAGCGACAGCAGATCGTGGGCTTAGCCGCGCGATTCCTCGCGCACGAACACCACGGTCTAGGGCCACAACCGGAGAAGATGGTCGCACCTCGCCAGACCGGCAACGGTGGTCGACGGCGAGGGTCGCGGAATCGGTTGACATTGTGGTCGTGCAGCCGGTTCCGACTACCGGGACGTAATTTCCTTGCGCCCGGCAGAAACCCGCCCGTTCCCAGTCTCCCTCGGCTCAGGGAGGAACGGCGGTCGGACAAGCCCTGGGACCTACCCCAACCCCCGTACGGGTGGGCCCCGGGGCTCGTCCGTATGCGCCGACGATCTACGCTCGGCGGTCCCGTCAAGTGTCTGGCCCAGACTAGGTGTCTGTGGGCTTCGCCGGAACGAGGTACGCCCCCTGATCTCGTCTGCACTGACGAGACGCTGTGAGCAAGATCTTTGAGTGGACTGTTCGGCGGAGCCCACCAGGCAGAGCGATGGATGCCACCAGCCCATAGAAGATCGCTAGCTCCACCGAAGGTTCCCCGTGGCAAGACTGCGCACTCGAACGAATTTTCCGCCTGAGCTCAACGAAGCCTCGGTCATCGTGTCACTCTGACCGAGTGGAGAGCGCGAGCGCGAGACGCTCAGGCGCACTGGAGCGTGGATGGCGGCGAATGCAGAGGCCCCGAGCAGGAAGGTGGCGACGGGCTTGAGAATCACCGGTAGGCAGTGGAGCGCGAGCAGGAACCCCAGGGCGCCGGCGGCAGAGATCACCGCGCCGCTCAGTAGGTCATCAGCTGCGTGCGCTCCCACAAAGCGGTGACGCACCTGGCGCGTCGCCACCACCCCCGCCCCGGCACCACCCGCCCCTGGGGAACCTCAGCGCAGCACCGAGGAGCGCTTGGCCTACCACTCCGCGTTCGGCACCGTCCGCACCCCCGCCAACGACACCCTCACCCTCACCGTGCGCTGACTGATGCTGCTCGGACGCCACCACCGCCCACCCCAGCTTGATCCTCACTGGCCCCGCCGTGACCGGGAAGACCACCACGCTCCTCGAAGTCGGCCGCGCCGGCCTCGTCGAAACCGGCGCCCTTCCCGCCCGCCTCGGCAACCGCTGCCCGTTCACCGGCCTGGTCACCGACCTCGAAGCAGCCCTTGACTCTCAGTGCCACCGACCAGGCATCCTGCCTCGCCGCGCCCCCTACCTCCATCAACGCACCGCCGCACGCAGCGGCAGCCTCGCCCGCCTCATCCGCGAAGCCGCCCTCACTGCGATCCTCGACGGCACTGAACGCATCACCAAATCCACCCTCGGCAGCGTGTGCCCGGACCACCAAGCCGAAACCCATTACCCACCACGCCCCAGCCCCCGTGGACAGGTTCGAGGAACATTCCCGGCCGACTGAGATCCCCTCGCGACCAGCGAGAACACCACCCCGCACCGCCAGGACCCGCTCGCTCGCACTCGACATAAGCCAAGAAAGCCCCACGATCAATAAGGACGACCCGCCAGCAAGCAAAACAGACAGACAGCCCCCGAGACATCCCTCCTGACCAGGCAAAACAGCCCTGATCAGACACAACACGAAAACAGCCATCAGGACATGGTGAAACCCTCAATGCCGGCCGCCCCACACCCTAACTGCACCCCCTCAAATCTCAGTCCGCCGCGTTTTGTCACCTGGCATAGCGGTAAGTCGAGGCCAATGGCAAATTCGAAGAACACGGCACCTCAAATCCGGAATGCGATGTGCTCGCGTGAGAATGGTTTTAACCACGAGTTGTGGCTCTGGCTCAATCTTCCGCGATGTCGCCACTCCCTGTCACGTCAATACGGCGTAGTTGCGAATCATCCGGGCACTCTCACCGCGCGCGGCGGC
>NZ_JBEXWT010000209.1:0-2522 GCF_040629945.1 Kitasatospora sp. NPDC005856
TCGCCGGTGGCGCCTGGGGTTGTGGGTGAGTTGTATGTGGCGGGCGCGGGTGTGGCGCGTGGGTACCTGGGTCGTGCGGGGCTGAGTGCGGAGCGGTTCGTCGCGGATCCGTTCGGTGGTGACGGCGGGCGGATGTACCGCACGGGTGACCGGGTGCGGTGGACTCGGGACGGGCAGTTGGTGTTCCTGGGCCGTGCGGACGAGCAGGTGAAGGTCCGTGGTTTCCGGATCGAGCCGGGTGAGGTCCAGGCCGTCATCGCCGGGCATGCGCGGGTCGCGCAGGCCGCGGTGATCGCCCGTGAGGACAGTCCCGGTGATGTGCGCCTGGTGGCGTACGTGGTGCCGGCCGAGGATGCGGACACGGCCGGGCTGCCGGACCTGGTGAAGGCCTTTGCCGGGCAGCGGATGCCGGAGTACATGGTTCCGTCGGCGGTGGTGGTGCTGGACGCGCTGCCGCTGACGGTCAACGGCAAGGTCGACCGCCGCGCGCTGCCCGCCCCGGAGTACACGGCGGGTGCGGGCCGGGCACCGGCCACCCCCGAGGAAGAGCTCCTCTGCGAGGCGTTCGCCCAGGTGCTGGGCCTGGAGAGCGTGGGCGTGGACGACGACTTCTTCGATCTGGGCGGGCACTCGCTGCTGGCCACCCAGCTCGTGAGTCGGATCCGCACGCTTCTCGGTGCCGAGGTGGGGATCGCTGATGTGTTCGAGGAGCCGACGGTCGCCGGACTGGTGACCCGCATTGCCACTCAGAAGCCGGCCAGGCCCGCCCTGCGGCCGATGCGCAACAACGAGGAGTCCTGATGTACCCCCTGTCCTTCGCGCAGCGGCGGTTGTGGTTCATCGGCCAGTTCGAGGGGCCGGGAGCGCACTACAACAGCCCGATCGCCGTGCGGCTCTCGGGGCGGGTGGACCGGGACGCCCTGGCGGCGGCCCTGCGGGACGTGCTGGGGCGGCACGAGGTGCTGCGGACGGTGTTCACCGTGGTCGACGGCGAGCCGTACCAGCGGATCGTGAAGCTGGACGAGCTCGACTGGGAGCTGCAGCTGGCCGAGGTCACCGAGGAGGAGCTGGCGGCCGCGGTCACCGCGGCCGGCCGGTACCCCTTCGATCTGTCGGTCGACGTCCCGATCCGCGCGACGCTGTTCTCGGCCGGTCCGGATGAGCATGTGCTGGCGCTGGTCGTCCACCACATCGCGAGTGACGGCTGGTCGCGGCGGCCGCTGGGCCGGGACCTGTCCGCCGCCTACGCGGCGCGCCGGGAGGGCCGGGCGCCCGAGTGGGAGCCGCTTCCGGTGCAGTACGCGGACTACGCGCTGTGGCAGCGGGAACTCCTGGGCGACGAGGAGGACCCGGACAGTGTGATGTCCCGTCAGATCACCTACTGGCGTGAGGCGTTGGGCGGAGCACCGGAGGAACTGGAGCTGCCGTTCGACCGGCCGCGCCCCGCGGTCCCGGGCCACCAGGGACACACGGTCTCCTTCGAGGTCCCGGCCCAGGTGCACGCGTGGTTGGCGGAGCTGGCGCGGGCCGAGGGCGTGACGCCGTTCATGGTGTTCCAGGGCGTGCTGGCGGTGCTCCTGTCCCGGCTGGGTGCGGGCGCCGACATCCCGATCGGCGCGGCGGTGGCCGGTCGCACCGACGAGGCGCTGAACGACCTGGTCGGGTTCTTCGTCAACACCCTGGTCATGCGGACCGACCTGTCCGGTGACCCTTCGTTCCGCCAACTGCTGGGACGGGTGCGTAAGACGGGCCTCGGGGCCTTCGGGCACCAGGACGTGCCGTTCGAGCGGCTGGTGGAGGTGCTCGCCCCCGCCCGCTCCATGGCGCGCAACCCGCTCTTCCAGGTGATGCTCGCGGTCCAGAACACCGCGCGGTCGGCAATGGACCTGGCGGGTGTGCAGGCAGAGTCGTTCTCGTCGGGGGTGTCGAGGTCCGTCTTCGACCTGGACATGACGGTCGGCGAGATGTTCGACGCCGCCGGCCGTCCGGCAGGGCTGCGCGGAACGCTGACCGGTTCGGCTGACCTGTTCGACCAGTCGTCGGTGGAACGGATCGCCGCGCGCTGGGTGCGGGTGCTGGAGACGGTGCTGCTCGACCCGGAGGTCCGGGTGAGCGGGGTCGACGTGCTGGGCGAGACCGAGCGTCGTCGGGTGTTGGTGGAGTGGAACGACACCGCGTTCGAGGTGCCGGTGTCGACGGTTCCGGGGGTGTTCGCCGCACGGGTGGCGGGCACGCCGGACGCCGTCGCGGTGGTCGGAAACGGTGTCGAGCTGACGTACCGCGAGTTGGATGAGCGGGCGAACCGGTTGGCGCATTACCTGGTGGTGCAGGGTGTGGGTGCGGAGTCGGTGGTCGCGGTCTGCATGGAGCGTGGTGTCGAGCTGGTGGTGTCGCTGTTGGCGGTGCTGAAGGCCGGGGCGGCGTATGTGCCGGTGGACCCGCAGGCGCCGGTGGAGCGTGTCGCGTTCATGCTGGCGGACAGTCGGGCGGTGTGCGTGGTGACCTCGCAGACCTGCGCGTCG
>NZ_JBEXWT010000210.1:0-2426 GCF_040629945.1 Kitasatospora sp. NPDC005856
CTACGGCCTGGGCACCACCTTGTCACGCTTCTGGTCAAGATGAACAGACGACCGAACAATCGGTAGGGATCGTGCCGCCACAGCGCCCGTCACGCCCTCCTCCGCCGCTCCCTCCCGGCCCGCGGACCCGGCCGGCGGCCGACCCGCCGACCGACCCGCCGGCCGGTCCGGCGCGCCCACCGGCCCCGGCCGCGCCCGCCCCCGCCGGCGCCGGTTCGCCCTGCTGCTCGGCACGGCCGCCGCCCTGGCCGCCCTCGGGCTCGGCGGGGCCCTGCTGCTGCACCCCGACGACGGGTCGGGCACCGTGGCGGTCACCGCGGGCGTCGCCCCGAGCGCCACCGCCGACGGCCACGGAGCCCGCGCCCCGCACACGGCGGGCGCCGGCACCGACTACCGCGAGGACGAACTGGCCGCCCAGGTCCAGCAGTTGCTGGCCCGCTCGGAAAGCGTCCCGGGGCTGCGCCCCACCGGGCCCGCCAAGTCCGAGGGCGCCCCGCCCGCCGACGGCGCCCGCCCGGAACCCGACGCGCCCTCCCCCACCGGCTCACCCGGCGCCCCGGGCTGCCCGGCTCCCGCCTCCGGCACCCCGCTGGCCACCGACCGGGGCAGCTACCGCGGCGCCCCGGTCGACGTCCTGGTCTACCCGCTGCCCGGCCGGCCCGGTCTCGTCGACGTCTACCTGCGCTCCCCCGACTGCGGCCCGATCGTCCTCCACCAGGCCGTTCCCAGCCGCTGACCGGCGGTTCCCATGCGATCCACGCCGACGGCGGCACGCCGCTTCCGTACTTCGGGCGCCTGGTACTGATCCGCCTGGGAATGCGAGACACTGGTCAGTCGTTGTCCCGGGCGGCGGAGCAGGACCGCCCTCCCCGCAGCAAACGCGGGTCGCGATGCGAACCAGGAGAAGCAGTGAGCGACGTCCGTAACGTGATCATCATCGGTTCCGGCCCGGCCGGGTACACGGCTGCGCTCTACACGGCCCGTGCCTCCCTCAAGCCGCTGGTCTTCGAGGGGGCCGTCACCGCCGGTGGTGCACTGATGAACACCACCGAGGTCGAGAACTTCCCGGGCTTCCGGGACGGCGTCATGGGCCCCGAGCTGATGGACAACATGCGCGCCCAGGCCGAGAAGTTCGGTGCCGAGCTCGTCCCCGACGACATCGTCGCGGTCGACCTCACCGGTGACATCAAGACCGTCACCGACTCCGAGGGCAACGTGCACAAGGCGCGCGCCGTGATCGTCACCACCGGCTCCCAGCACCGCAAGCTCGACCTGCCGAACGAGGACAAGCTCTCCGGCCGTGGCGTCTCCTGGTGCGCCACCTGCGACGGCTTCTTCTTCCGCGACCAGGACATCGCGGTGGTCGGCGGCGGCGACACCGCCCTGGAGGAGGCGACCTTCCTCTCCCGCTTCGCCAAGAGCGTCACGATCATCCACCGTCGTGACACCCTGCGCGCCTCCAAGGCGATGCAGGAGCGCGCCTTCGCCGACCCGAAGATCCGCTTCGAGTGGGACAGCGCGGTCGAGGCCATCCACGGCGACCCGAAGCTGAGCGGCGTCACCCTGCGCGACACCACCACCGGCGAGACCCGCGAGCTGGCCGTCACCGGTCTGTTCATCGCGATCGGCCACGACCCGCGGACCGAGCTCTTCAGGGGCCAGCTGGACCTGGACGCCGAGGGTTACCTCAAGGTCGAGGCCCCCTCGACCCGGACCAACATCCCCGGCGTGTTCGGCGCCGGCGACGTCGTGGACCACACCTACCGCCAGGCCATCACCGCCTCCGGCACCGGCTGCTCCGCCGCCCTGGACGCCGAGCGCTACCTGGCCGCGCTGGACGACCTGGAGGCCAAGGCCGCCGCCGTCGCGGTCTGAGCCCCTCGATCCGCCCCACGGGGGTGTTCCACGTGACACACCCCCACCCCGGCCGGGCAGAAACAGAACGGGCCCACCCGTTGTTCTCCTGGCAGCAGCCCCCTCCGTCCGAACCCGAGGAGTTCCCGTGGCCGGCGCCACCACCACCGTCACCGACGCGACGTTCGAGCAGGACGTCCTGAAGAGCGAGAAGCCCGTACTGGTCGACTTCTGGGCCACCTGGTGCGGCCCGTGCCGCCAGGTCGCCCCGGTCCTGGACGACATCGCGTCCGAGCACGGCGACAAGCTGACCATCGCCAAGCTCGACGTCGACGCCAACCAGGCGACCGCCGCCAAGTACGGCGTCATCTCGATCCCGACCCTGATCGTCTACAAGGACGGCGAGCCGGTGAAGTCCATCACCGGTGCCCGCCCGAAGGCCGCGCTGCTGCGCGAGCTGGCCGAGTTCATCTAGGCTAGGAGCCGGAGCCGTCCCGGCAGACGTATCGGGCCCCGGGGTGCTCGCGCAGCCACGCGACCAGGGTCTGGGCGGTGCGGTCGGGCAGCACGTC
>NZ_JBEXWT010000211.1:0-2368 GCF_040629945.1 Kitasatospora sp. NPDC005856
CGGCGCGAACCGCGTCGCCCTGATCACCGACGCCATGGGCGCCGCCGGCATGGGCGACGGCCTCTACCCCCTCGGCCCCCTCCAGGTCGAGGTCAGGAACGGCGTCGCCATGCTCCCCGACGGCAGCTCCATCGCCGGCTCCACCCTCACCCTCGACCGGGTCTTCAAACGGTCCCTGACCATGGGGAAGTTGACGCTGCCGCAGGCAGTGGAGTCGCTGTCCGCCACCCCCGCCCGGCTGCTCGGCCTGAGCGACTCGATCGGCTCACTGGAGACCGGCAGGCTCGCCGACCTCGTCGTGCTCGACTCCGACACGTACGACCTCGTCGCCGTCATGCGCCGCGGCCGCTGGGCCGTCGGTGCCGACCGCTTCGCGCCGACAGCGCCGGGAGCATGACGCCACCTGTTCGCCATCTGCTCGAAGTTGAGGTTTTGGCGGGCTCTATTGATATGAATGCGCAGTGATAGTGCACTAGGTGCGCACTCCTCCTCAGGCCCCCACGCTTGGAGTTCGCCGTGCCACTCTTCCGCACGTCCCGACGCCGGCTCGCGGCAGGCGTCCTCTCCGCCGCGCTGCTCGCCCTGTCGCCCCGTCCCGACCGGGCAGTTCACCGGCAACGGTGCCACATGCATGGACGACAGCGCCGGCGGCACCGCGGACGGCAACCCGGTGATCATCTACGACTGCACCGGCAACGCCAACCAGCACTGGACCAGGAACGCCGACGGCACCGTCCGCACCCTCGGCAAGTGCCTGACCGCCAAGGGGAGTTCAGCCGGAAGCGCGGTGGTGCTCAGCACCTGCACCGGCAGCTCGCTCCAGCAGTGGACCGCCACGCCGGACGGCACGCTGACCACCACCGGCCTCTGCCTGGACGTGACCGGTGGCAGCACTGCCAACGGCACCGCGCTGGAACTCTGGACCTGCGGCAGCCACCAGGCCAACCAGTACTGGTCGCTCCCGGTCTGACCGGGGCACGGTGCCTCCGCCCGCGTCGGGCGGAGGCACCGCCGCCTCGCCCTGACCTCCGGAAGAGTCGGGGAGGACCACGCCTGTGTACCCGCCCTGCACCGGCGCCCGCATCCGGCCGCGCCGGTCCGCCTCCGGAGGACCCCGGCGCCGTAGGGTCCTCTCCGAGGAGACGGGGCCGACCGGTCGCCCCGACCGGGGCGCCACCACGGCGCCGGGCCACGGCAGGGACGAGACGAAGGAAACCTCACGTGCGACAGCGCAGTCTGCGGGACCTCCAGGTGTCGGCCATCGGCCTCGGCTGCATGGGGATGTCCGCCTTCTACGGCACGGCCGACCAGGACGAGGCCGCCGCGACCATCCGGCACGCCCTCGACCTCGGCATCACCTTCCTCGACACGGCGCAGGTCTACGGACCGCTCACCAACGAGTCCCTGGTCGGCGAGGCCATCCGGGGACACCGCGACGAGTACGTGATCGCCACGAAGTTCAACTACCGGATGGACGGCGCCGTACCGGGCGACATGTCGACCGTGGGCCGCCAGGACGGCTCCGCCGAGCACGTCCGCAGTTCCGTCCACGGTTCACTCGCGCGGCTCGGCACCGACCGCATCGACCTGTACTACCAGCACCGGGTCGACCCGAACGTGCCCATCGAGGAGACCGTCGGCGCCCTCGGCGAACTGGTCGCCGAGGGCAAGGTCCGGTACATCGGGCTGAGCGAGGCGAGCGCGGAGACCATCCGCCGCGCCCACGCCGTCCACCCGGTCACCGCCGTCCAGAGCGAGTACTCGCTCTGGACCCGCGACGTGGAAGCCGAGGTGCTCCCCGTCTGCCGGGAACTCGGCATCGGCTTCGTGCCGTACTCCCCACTCGGCCGCGGCTTCCTCGCCGGCCGCTTCAGCTCCCCGGACGAGCTGGAGCGGGACGACTTCCGCCGCACCAACCCGCGCTTCACCGAGGCCAACCTGGCGGCCAACCTCAAGCTCGCGGAGAAGGTGAAGCAGATCGCCGCGGAGAAGGACGTCACCCCGGCCCAGCTGGCGATCGCCTGGGTCCTGGCCCGCGGCGAGGACCTGGTGCCGATCCCCGGTACCAAGCGCCGCACCTACCTGGACCAGAACGCGGGCGCCGTCGACATCGAGCTCACCGCGGACGACCTGGCCCGCATCGACGCCGAGCTGCCCGAAGCAGCGGGCGAACGCTACGACGAGGACGGCATGCGGGCGGTGAACCGCTGACCGCCCGGTCCGGCGGCAACCCGTTCCGCCTCTGGACCCTCCCCACGCCGTGGGGGGGGGGGGGGGGGGGGGCCGGGGCCCCCCCCCCCCCCGCCCCCCCCCCCCCCCCGGCGGCGCCCGGCGCGACGGGGGGGCGCGCCCCGCGCGCGCCGCGGGC
>NZ_JBEXWT010000212.1:0-2361 GCF_040629945.1 Kitasatospora sp. NPDC005856
GCCGGCCGAAGCGCCGAGCGACGGCGCGCCGGGCGACGGCGGCCGGCCGGACCGGGCCGCCGGGCTGCGGGAGCGGCTCGCCGGCCTCACCGAGCCGGAGCGCGACGAGCTGCTGCTGGAGGTGGTCGAGGAGTGCGTCGCCGGGGTGCTCGGCGAGGCCCCGCACACCGGCTTCGACCCCGAACGCGGCTTCCTGGAGCAGGGCTTCGACTCGCTGACCGCGGTCGAGCTGCGCAAGCTGCTCACCGATGCCACCGGCCTGCGGCTGAGCAGCACGCTGATCTTCGACTACCCGACCCCTGCCGCCCTCGCCAAGGAGCTGCGCACCTCGCTGGACCCCGAGCTGCCCGGCGCCGGACCGTCCACGAGCGAGGACACCGAGGCGACCGGCACCGAGGCGGCCGGCACCGCCGAAGCCGTCGACGACGAGCAGATCGACGACATGGATCTGGCCGAACTGCTCCGCCTGGCCCGCGACAACTCCTAGGGCCGTTCCGACGATCCGCGTCGCGCCGAGTACGCGGCGCGGATCGTCGGCTCCCCTGGCACCGAACCTGAGCTTGACGTACGGAGATTGTGATGAACGCAGCACCCCAGGAAGTCGTCGCGGCACTCCGGGATTCCCTCAAGGAGATCCAGCGGCTGCGCCGGGAGAACCGGCAGCTGGCCGACGCCGGCCGTGAGCCGATCGCGATCGTCGGCATGGCCTGCCGCTATCCGGGCGAGGTCACCTCGCCCGAGGAGCTGTGGCAGCTGGTCGACCGGGGCGTCGACGCGATCTCCGGCTTCCCGGTCAACCGGGGCTGGGACGTCGAGGCGCTGTACGACCCCGACCCGGACAAGCCGGGCACCAGCTACGTCCGCGAGGGCGGATTCCTGCACCGGGCCGACGAGTTCGACCCGGCGTTCTTCGGGATCAGCCCGCGCGAGGCACTGGCGATGGACCCGCAGCAGCGACTGCTGCTGGAGACCTCCTGGGAGGCCTTCGAGCGGGCGGGGATCGCGCCGACCTCGGTGCGCGGCAGCCGGGTCGGGGTGTTCGCCGGCATCGCCACCGCCGACTACGCGGCGCGGTTCCAGTCCGTCCCCGAGGAGGTCGAGGGCTACCTGGGCAACGGCAGCGCCGGCAGCGTGGCCTCCGGCCGGGTGGCGTACGCGCTGGGCCTGGAGGGTCCGGCCGTCACCGTGGACACGGCGTGCTCCTCCTCACTGGTCGCCCTGCACCTGGCGAGCCAGGCCCTGCGCTCCGGCGAGTGCTCGCTGGCCCTGGCCGGCGGCGTCACGGTGCTCTCCACCCCGGCGGGCTTCGTGGAGTTCAGCCGGCAGCGCGGGCTCGCGCCGGACGGGCGCTGCAAGTCCTTCGCCGCCGCCGCGGACGGCACGGCCTGGGGCGAGGGCGTCGGCATGCTGCTGCTGGAGCGGCTCTCCGACGCCCGCCGCAACGGGCACCCGGTCCTGGCGCTCGTCCGCGGGTCGGGCATCAACCAGGACGGGGCGAGCAGCGGGCTCACCGCGCCCAACGGTCCGGCGCAGCAGCGGGTGATCCGGCAGGCGCTGGAGAGCGCCGGGCTGTCGGCCGGCGAGGTGGACGTGGTGGAGGCGCACGGCACCGGCACCACCCTCGGCGACCCGATCGAGGCCCAGGCCCTGCTGGCCGCCTACGGCCAGGACCGCGAACGGCCGCTGCTGCTGGGCTCGTTGAAGTCCAACATCGGCCACACCCAGGCCGCGGCGGGCGTCGGCGGCGTGATCAAGATGGTCGAGGCGATCCGCCGGGGCACCGTCCCGCGCACCCTGCACGTGGACGAGCCGACGCCCGAGGTGGACTGGACGGCGGGCGCGGTGGAGCTGGTCACCGAGGCCCGGGAGTGGCCGGGGACCGGCCGTCCGCGCCGGGCCGGGGTCTCCTCCTTCGGCGTCAGCGGCACCAACGCCCACGTCATCGTCGAGCAGGCGCCCGAGGAACAGCCCGCCGACCCGGAGGCCGACCCGAACACCGACGCCCACAGCGGGACAGCGCCCGCGCTCCCGATCGCACCGCACCTGCTGTCGGCGAAGACCGTCCCCGCGCTGCGCGAGCAGGCCGCCAGGCTGCGCGCCCGGCTCGACGCCGACCCGGGGCTGGACCTCACCGACCTCGCCTACTCGCTGGCCACCGGCCGTGCGCAGTTCGCCCACCGGGCCGCCGTCGTCGCCGCGGACCGCGCCGAACTCGCCGCCGGGCTGGCCGCCCTGGCCGAGGGCGACGGGATCACCGCGACGGTGGCCGGCCGGACGGCCTTCCTGTTCACCGGTCAGGGCGCGCAGCGCGTCGGCATGGGCCGCGAGTTGTACGACGCTTTCCCGGTGTTCGCGGCGGCC
>NZ_JBEXWT010000213.1:0-2186 GCF_040629945.1 Kitasatospora sp. NPDC005856
CGCCAGCGTGTCGGCCTGACCCGCCAGGATCGCCCGCACCTCGCCCAGCATCACGTCCAGACCGGTGTGGTCCTGGACCAGGTGATGGATCCGCAGCAGGGCCACGATGGAGCCCGACGGCACCTCCGCCACGTGCAGTCCCAGCAACGGCGCCCGCGTGACATCGATCCGCGAGCCGGCGGCCGCCGTCAGGGCACCCACCGGGTCGCCCTCGGCCGGGTCCAGCCGGACCTCGGTGACCGGCAGCACGGCGTGACGCCACACCACCTGGACCGGCTCGCGCAGGCCCTCCCACACCACAGCGGTGCGGTAGATGTCATGCCGGTCGACGACCTGCTGCAGCGCACCCGCGAACGCGTCCAGCCGCTCCCGCGAGTCGAACTCCAGTGCCACGGGCAGCACATAGGCATCATCACCGCTGTCGGAGCCCAGCAGGTGGTGGAAGAGCAGACCCTCCTGCAGCGGCGCCAACGGATACACATCCGCCACGTTCGCCGCGCCGCCCTCGACGCTCGCGACCACCCGCTCCAGCTCCGCAGCGGACAACTCCACCAGCGGCAGCATCTCCGGAGTGATCTCCCGAGCACCCTCCGGGATCCCGTTCGGCGGCACCACCACCAGCTCCGGACCCGCCACCGCCACCAGACCGGCCACCGTCGGCGTCTCGAACAGCGCCCGCACCGACACCGACACACCACGCCCGCGCAGCTTCTCCACCAGCGACACCGCCAGCAGCGAATGACCACCCAGCATGAAGAAGTCGTCGTCGACCCCCACACCCTCCAGACCCAACACCTCGGCGAACGCCTGGCAGAGGATCTCCTCCTGCAACGTCGACGGACCCCGACCCGCACCCGCCGCATACCGCGGCACCGGCAACGCCCGACGGTCCACCTTGCCGTTCGCCGTCAGCGGCAGCGCCTCCAGCACCACCACCGCCGACGGCACCATGTACTCCGGCAACCGACGCGCCACGAACTCCCGCACACCCTGCGCCAGTTCCCCGCCCTCACCGGCAGCCGGCACCACATACGCCACCAACCGCCTGTCCCCGGGCACGTCCTCGCGGACCAGCACCAGAGCCTGGGCGACCCCCCCATGCCCGGCCACCACGGCCTGCACCTCACCCGGCTCGATCCGGAAACCACGGACCTTCACCTGCTCATCCGCACGACCCGCGAACTCCAGCAGACCCTCCGCGGTCCACCGAACCCGGTCACCGGTCCGATACATCCGCCCACCGACCGCCCCGAACGGATTCGCCACGAACCGCTCCGCCGACAGACCGGGCCGCCGCGCGTACCCGCGCGCCAACTGCTCGCCCGCGACGTACAACTCGCCGTACACACCGACCGGAACCGGGCACAGCGCAGCGTCGAGAACGTAGGCGCGACTGTTCCAGACCGGGCGCCCGATGGGCACGGTGGTCACGTCGGCGGCGGCGTCGAACGCGTGCATGGCGATCTGCACGGTGGTCTCGCTCGGCCCGTAGAGGTTGTGGAGGTCCACCGACCAGGAGGCGGCGGTCTGTGCGGCCAGAGCGGGGGTGACGGGTTCACCACCGACGAACACCCGCCGCAGCGACAGACCGGTTCCGTCTCCGGTCGTACCCACCGCCAGGGCGAGCAGGGACGGCACGAACTGCGCGATCGTGACCCGGTGCCGTCGGATGTACTCGACGAGTTGCGCGGGCTCCCTGGTGACCACCACCGGTGCCAGGCAGACCGTGGCGCCAGTCGTCAGCGGCAGCCAGACCTCCCAGACCGAGGCGTCGAAGCTCAGCGCTGTTCGGGCCAGGACGCGATCCCGCCCGTCGAGGGCGAACGTGTCGGCCATCCAGCGCATGTGGTTGGCGACGGCGCCCTGCTCGACCAGGACTCCCTTGGGAGTGCCGGTGGAACCAGAGGTGTAGATCAGGTAGGCGGGGTTCTGCGGCAACAGGGTGCCGTTGCGCTCGCCCGCCAGCACGGCGGTGTCGGGCAGTTCGGCCAACTCCGCCAGCAGCGAAGGCTCGTCGACCACCACGGTCGCAGGCAACGACGCGGGTAGCACCTCCAGGGAGGCTGCCGCCGTCACGACGCACGCCGCGTCGGCGTCGGCGAGCATGAAGGCGATCCGCTCGGCCGGGTACGCCACGTCCACCGGCAGGTAGGCGCCGCCGGCCTTCCACACCGCCAGCAACGCCA
>NZ_JBEXWT010000214.1:0-2107 GCF_040629945.1 Kitasatospora sp. NPDC005856
TTCCGGGTGGAGCCGGGTGAGGTCCAGGCCGTGATCGCCGGGCACCCGGCGGTCGCCCAGGCCGCTGTGGTCGCTCGCGAGGACGTGCCGGGTGATGTGCGTCTGGTGGCGTATGTCGTCGCCGACGACGAGGAAGCCGATCACGCTGAACTGTCCGCTGTGGTGCGGAGGTTCGTCGGAGAGCGGCTGCCGGAGTACATGGTCCCGTCGGCCGTGGTGGTGCTGGACGTGCTGCCGTTGACCGGCAACGGCAAGCTCGACCGCCGTGCCCTGCCCGCCCCCGCCTACGTGACTGTCACGGGTGCGGGTCGGAGGGCATCGACGCTGCAGGAGGAGATCCTGTGCACGGCGTTCGCCGAGGTGCTGGGTCTGGAGAGCGTGGGGGTCGACGACGACTTCTTCGATCTGGGTGGGCACTCGCTGCTGGCGACGCGGCTGATCAGCCGGGTGCGTGCGCTGCTGGGTGTGGAGGTGGAGATCCGGGCGCTGTTCGAGGCGCCCACCGTGGCCGGCCTTGCTTCCCGGCTGACGGATGGTGGTCAGGCCCGGACGGCGCTGGTGGCAGCCGAGCGTCCGGAGCGGATTCCGCTGTCGTTCGCGCAGCGCCGGCTGTGGTTCCTGGGCCAGCTCGAGGGTCCGAGCGCGACCTACAACAGCCCGATCGTGCTGCGGCTTTCGGGTGACCTGGACCGCCAGGCGCTGGGTGCGGCGCTGCGGGACGTCCTGGGTCGGCACGAGGCTCTGCGCACGTTCTTCCCCGCGGCCGATGGCGAGCCGTACCAGCAGATTGTCGGCATGGACGAGCTGACCTGGGGCCTGGACGTGGTCGAGGTCGAGGCCTCCGAGGGGCTGCAGGAACTCAGTGACCTGTCCGCCGGCGCGTCGGAGTGCTCGGAGCTTGCTGCCGCTGTGGTCCGGGCGGCTGGCTATGCGTTCGATCTGACGGTCGAGGTGCCGGTGCGGGCGACGCTGTTCGCGGCGGGTCCGGCCGAGCACGTTCTGGTGCTGCTGGTGCACCACATCACCGGTGACGGTTGGTCGATGGGCCCGCTGTCCCGGGACATCGCCGCCGCGTATGCGGCGCGCTCGGAGGGCCGGGCCCCGGAGTGGGATCTGCTGCCGGTGCAGTACGCGGACTATGCGCTGTGGCAGCGCGAGCTGCTGGGTTCGGACGAGGATTCGGAGAGCTTGCAGTCGCGTCAGGTGGCGTACTGGCGTGGGGCGTTGGCGGGTTCGCCGGAGGAGTTGGGGCTGCCGTTCGACCGTCCGCGTCCGGCGGTGGCGAGTCACCGTGGGCACAGTGCTCCGCTGGAGGTGTCGGCGGAGGTGCACGCGCGGCTGCTGGAGGTGGCGCGGGCCGAGGGTGTGACGCCGTTCATGGTGCTGCAGGCCGCCCTCGCGGTGCTGCTGTCGCGTCTGGGTGCGGGCACCGACATTCCGATCGGGTCGGCGATCGCGGGTCGTACCGACGAGGCGCTGGACGATCTGGTGGGTTGCTTCGTCAACACCCTGGTGGTGCGTACGGACCTGTCCGGTGACCCGTCGTTCCGCGAGGTGCTGGGCCGGGTGCGGGAGACCAGCCTGGGGGCGTTCGCGCACCAGGACGTGCCGTTCGAGAAGCTGGTCGAGGAGCTGGCACCCTCGCGCTCGCTCGCCCGCCACCCGCTGTTCCAGATCGTCCTCACCATGCACAACACCTCCGAGGCGGCGCTGGAGCTGCCGGGTGTGGCGGTGGAGCGTCTGATCACGGCGCGTCCGGCGGCGAAGTTCGACCTGGACGTGATGGTCGGCGAGGCGTTCGACGCCGACGGCCGCCCGGCCGGCGTGCGCGGTGCGCTGACGGTGGCCGCGGACCTGTTCGACTCGGAGGCCGCCACGCTGATTGCGGAGCGTTGGGCGCGGGTGCTGGCGGCGGTGGCCGTCGACCCGGAGCTGCGGCTGAGCGCCGTGGATGTGCTGACCGTGGATGAGCGGCGGCGGGTGTTGGTGGAGTGGAACGACACCGAGCGGGCGGTGGCGTTCGTGCCGGTGCACGAGGTGTTCGCGGCGCAGGTGGTGCGGGCTCCGGATGCGGTGGCGGTGGTCGCCGATGGTGTGGAGGTGTCGT
>NZ_JBEXWT010000215.1:0-2068 GCF_040629945.1 Kitasatospora sp. NPDC005856
AACCCCGCCCTCCCCGTGTTGTGGGCGCCCCCCCCCCGCGGGGGGGGCGGGGGGGGCGCCCCCCCGCCGCGGGGGGGGGGGGGGGGGCCCCCCGGGGGGGGGGGGGGCCCCCCCGGGCCCCCCCCCCCGCCCCGGTCCATCGGCGGGCCCGCGCGACGGCATCTGTTCGGTATCAATTCGCCCAGGGCGTAGGGCAGACCTGACGAAGAGGCCGGAATCACGGGCCCGGCAGAGTACCGTCGGATAGCGAGACCGAGCGCCGTCGGCGTTGACGGTCCACAGCACCAGGCCCCGGAACCCTGCGGGGCCCCTGGCGAAGGGGAAGCACCTCGTGGCACGCATCGGAGACGGTGGCGACCTGCTCAAGTGCTCGTTCTGCGGCAAGTCGCAGAAGCAGGTGAAGAAGCTGATCGCCGGCCCAGGCGTGTACATCTGCGACGAGTGCATCGACCTGTGCAACGAGATCATCGAGGAGGAACTCGCCGAGACCTCCGAGGTCCGCTTCGAGGAGCTCCCGAAGCCGCGCGAGATCTACGAGTTCCTGGACCAGTACGTGGTCGGCCAGGACCTCGCCAAGAAGGCGCTGTCGGTCGCGGTCTACAACCACTACAAGCGCGTCCAGGCCGGTGAGGCGGGCCGCAGCGGCGGCAACGGTCGCGAGGACGCCATCGAGCTGGCCAAGTCCAACATCCTGCTGCTGGGCCCCACCGGCTCCGGCAAGACGCTGCTGGCGCAGACCCTGGCCCGGATGCTCAACGTGCCGTTCGCGATCGCGGACGCCACCGCGCTGACCGAGGCCGGCTACGTCGGCGAGGACGTCGAGAACATCCTGCTCAAGCTGATCCAGGCGGCCGACTACGACGTCAAGAAGGCCGAGACCGGGATCATCTACATCGACGAGATCGACAAGGTCGCGCGCAAGAGCGAGAACCCGTCGATCACCCGGGACGTCTCCGGCGAGGGCGTGCAGCAGGCCCTGCTGAAGATCCTGGAGGGCACCACGGCCTCGGTGCCGCCGCAGGGCGGGCGCAAGCACCCGCACCAGGAGTTCATCCAGATCGACACCACCAACGTGCTGTTCATCGTCGGCGGCGCGTTCGCCGGCCTGGAGCGGATCATCGAGGGCCGCGCGGGTGCCAAGGGCATCGGCTTCGGCGCCAACATCCGCTCCAAGCGGGAGTCGGACGCCAGCGACCACTTCCGCCAGGTGATGCCCGAGGACCTGGTGAAGTTCGGCATGATCCCCGAGTTCATCGGCCGTCTCCCGGTGATCACCAGCGTGCACAACCTGGACCGCGAGGCGCTGCTCCAGATCCTCACCGAGCCGCGCAACGCGCTGGTCAAGCAGTACCGCAAGCTGTTCGAACTGGACGGCGTGGAGCTGGAGTTCTCGCGCGACGCGCTGGAGGCGATCGCCGACCAGGCGATCCTGCGCGGCACCGGCGCGCGCGGGCTGCGGGCCATCATGGAGGAGGTGCTGATGTCCGTGATGTACGAGGTTCCCTCGCGCCAGGACGTCGCCCGCGTGGTGGTCACCGGCGACGTGGTCTCCAAGCACGCCATCCCCACCCTGGTGCCGCGCGACATGATCAAGCGCGAGCGCCGGGAGAAGAGCGCCTGACCCGAGGCCCGTACGCGACGAGGGGCCCCGCACCGGATCCTTGGGTTCCAGTGGTCGTTGCAACACCGCCTGGTTCTCAGGAGGTGAGTAGATCACGTAGACGCTCGGCTGGAGTGCTCCAGCCGAGCGTCTTGCGTGGACGGCCGTTGAGTTCCTGGGCGACGTGTTCGAGGTCTTCGGGGCTGTGGACGCTGAGGTCGGTGCCCTTGGGGAAGTACTGGCGCAGGAGTCCGTTGGTGTTCTCGTTGGAGCCGCGCTGCCAGGGGCTGGCGGGATCGCAGAAGTAGACGGGCATGCCGGTGGCCATGGTGAACTGCTTGTGGCGTGCCATCTCGCTGCCCTGGTCCCAGGTGAGGGAGCCGCGCAGGTGCGCGGGCAGGGTCTGGATCGTGGCGACGAGGCCGTCGCGGACGGTTTCGGCGTCGTGGGCTCCGCCCGGGAGGTGGA
>NZ_JBEXWT010000216.1:0-2067 GCF_040629945.1 Kitasatospora sp. NPDC005856
TCTCGGTGAGCCGCTCGTCACGCACCACGATGGTCAGGCCGGGCACCAGGAAGGCGGTCTGCCGGGCGCGGCTGTGCAGCGTCTCCAGGGAGAGCCTGGCGTCCTTGAGGAAGATCTGCCGGTCGGCCCAGTAACGGATCCGGGTGCCGGTGCGGGTCTTCGGCACCTTGGCCATAGTGGTCATACCGTCTGCGGCTCGAAACGGCGCGTCGGGCTCGTCACCGTCGAACTTTCCGGCAATGCCGCGACGAAAACTGATGGCATGGGTGGCACCGTGCCGATCGACTTCCACGTCGAGGCGGGAAGAGAGGGCATTGACCACCGAGGCCCCGACTCCATGCAGACCGCCGGAGGCGGCATACGAGCCGCCGCCGAACTTCCCGCCTGCGTGCAGCTTGGTGTAGGCGATCTCAACGCCGGACAGGCCGGTCTTGGGCTCGGTATCGACGGGTATACCGCGCCCGTCGTCTCGAACCTGGTAGGAGCCGTCCGCGCCGAGGACCACCTCGATCGTGTCGCAGTGGCCGCCCAGGGCCTCGTCGACGGCGTTGTCGATGATCTCCCACAGGCAGTGGGTCAGGCCGCGGCTGTCAGTGGAGCCGATGTACATGCCGGGCCGCTTGCGGACCGCCTCCAGGCCCTCCAGGACGAGCAAGTGCCGAGCGGTGTAGTCGGAGTCGTCCTTGGCCGGGAGCGTCGGGGGACGGGCGGAAGGGCTAGTCACGTGTTCTCCTCGGGAACCCTGGCGGCGAAAGAGCTGGCGCAACGTCAGAGCTCCTGGTTCATCCAGCGCGTGAACGCCCAGGTGTCCCGCCACTCGCCAGACTCGGCGCACACTACCGTCGCGGACACAAGTTGTAGGTAGCGCGCCGCTTTCGCGGAACGCCCACTCGCGCCGTGCAGAGCCTTCGGTGCGGCTGCACATCCGATCACCTTCTCACTGGGGCGATATCGGTTCAGCGCCCCCGTCGAAGGCCCACCAGGGGCCTCCCTGCGTCGCGGCGGAGTGACTTTCTTCCTCCGTTCCTGCCAACCCGCACTCAAAAGGCCCAGAAGGCCAACTGTGGGCGATAGCGACCAGCTCGCGTGGGGGGATGAGACCGCAAGGCCCCCAAGCCACCAAAGGTGCCTTTGCGTAACCTCTCGCCTTACTTTTGACGGTAGCTCAGGTATGCTGAACCGGCGAACCGGCCTGCTGAAGGATGTCCACGGGGTGGGCGTCCACTGGGCCGATACCGGCAACTGACCAACATCACACGACGCCGTGAACGCCCCGTCGAAGTGAGACGGGAGCGGGGGTGCGTTGTGTCGGAAAGGGTGCTTCGTGACCGAAACCGGGACGTCCGACTACACCGCTCAGGCCTCCGTCGTCGGCGCAGACGCCACGCCCGCGCCCTCGTACGACGCCAGCGCGATTCAAGTGCTGGAGGGGCTTGAAGCCGTTCGCAAGCGCCCGGGCATGTACATCGGTTCGACCGGTGAGCGGGGCCTGCACCACCTGGTGTACGAGATCGTGGACAACTCCGTCGACGAGGCCCTTGCAGGGGTCTGCGACACGATCGGCGTCACGATCCTTGCCAATGGTGGCGTGCGCGTGGTGGACAACGGCCGCGGCATCCCAGTCGATGTCGTACCAGGACAGAACAAACCCGCGGTCGAGGTCGTGCTCACCGTCCTGCACGCGGGCGGCAAGTTCGGCGGTGGCGGCTACGCGGTGTCCGGTGGTCTGCATGGTGTTGGTCTGTCCGTCGTGAACGCGTTGTCCACCCACCTCGCGGTGGAGATCAGGACGGCTGGCTATTGCTGGTTGCAGGAGTACAAGGCAGGTGCTCCCGTCGCGCCGCTTGTTCGGCAGGAGGAGTCAGGCGAGACGGGCACAGCGATCACGTTCTGGGCCGACCCGGAGATTTTCGAAACCACGGCCTACTCCTTCGAGACGCTGTCGCGCAGGTTCCAGGAGATGGCGTTCCTGAACAAGGGCCTGTCGATCTCGCTGACCGACGAGCGCCCCGAGCACGTGGACGAGGAGGGCAAGCCGCTCACCGTCACGTACAAGTACGACGGCGG
>NZ_JBEXWT010000217.1:0-2058 GCF_040629945.1 Kitasatospora sp. NPDC005856
CTGATCACCCACGACCTCGGCGTGGTCGCCGACGTCGCGGACAAGATCGCCGTGATGTACGCGGGCCGGATCGTCGAGACCGCCCCCGTGCACGAGCTGTACGCCCGGCCCGCGCACCCGTACACCAGGGGACTGCTGGACTCCATCCCCCGCCTCGACCAGAAGGGCCAGGAGCTCTACGCGATCAAGGGCCTGCCGCCCAACCTGCTGCGCATCCCCGCGGGCTGCGCCTTCAACCCCCGCTGTCCGCGCGCCCAGGACGTCTGCCGGAGCGAGGTGCCGGAGCTGTTCCCGGTCACCGAGGAGGACGGGACGCCGCTGGAAGGCCGCGGCAGCGCGTGCTTCTTCTGGAAGGAGACCCTCCATGACCGTTGACGGGGCGAGCGCGCTGGGCGCGGTGGTGCCGGAGGAGGTCGCCTTCGAGCAGGAGGTGCCGCGCGGCGAGCCGATCCTCGAAGTCCGGGAGCTGGTCAAGCACTTCCCGCTCACCAAGGGCGTCCTGTTCAAGAAGCAGGTCGGCGCGGTGAAGGCGGTCGACGGGGTCGGCTTCGACCTGATGCAGGGCGAGACGCTCGGGATCGTCGGCGAGTCCGGCTGCGGGAAGTCCACGCTGGCCAAGGTGCTGATGAACCTGGAGCCGGCCACCTCGGGATCGGTCCGCTACAAGGGGGAGGAGATCTCCCGGCTCACCGGGGCGGGCCTGAAGGCCGTCCGCCGGAACATCCAGATGGTGTTCCAGGACCCGTACACCTCGCTCAACCCGCGCATGACGGTCGGCGACATCATCGGCGAGCCGTTCGAGATCCACCCCGAGGTGGCGCCGAAGGGGGACCGGCGCAAGGCCGTCCGGGACCTGCTGGACGTGGTCGGGCTCAATCCGGAGTACATCAACCGGTACCCGCACCAGTTCTCCGGCGGCCAGCGCCAGCGCATCGGCATCGCCCGGGGGCTGGCGCTCAAGCCCGAGATCATCATCTGCGACGAGCCGGTCTCCGCGCTCGACGTGTCCGTCCAGGCGCAGGTGATCAACCTGCTGGAGCAGCTGCAGGGCGAGTTCAACCTGTCGTACATGTTCATCGCGCACGACCTCTCCATCGTCCGGCACATCTCCGACCGGGTCGGGGTGATGTACCTGGGGAAGCTGGTCGAGATCGGCAGCGACGCGGAGATCTACGACCACGCCACCCACCCGTACACCCAGGCGCTGCTCTCCGCGGTGCCGGTGCCGGACCCGAGGGCGCGGGAGAGCCGGGACCGGATCGTGCTCGTCGGCGACGTGCCCTCGCCGGCCAACCCGCCCTCCGGCTGCCGCTTCCGCACCCGCTGCTGGAAGGCACAGCACCGGTGCGAGGTCGAGGAGCCGCTGCTGGCCGCGCCGTCCTGGCTGGACGGGGCGGCGCGGCACGACTCGGCGTGCCACTTCGCGGCGGAACGAGGGGCCGAGCAGGGCTCCGGCTGAGGTGGGCCGTCACCAGGGCGCGTCCCCGCAGGTGGGGGCGCGCCCTTTGCCGTGACGGAAAAGAGATCTGCCGCAGGCTCGCCAAGTGCGGTCCGCTCCTTGATAGTTGCTCTGCGCCCTGCGGTGGGTGCCGCGGCGCCGAGGAGGGCTGCTCTGATGGACGCGGTGGAGGTGATCGGCGGCGGCCGGGGGAACGTGGAGCCCGGGACGCCGCTGCTGGAGGTCGACGACCTGCATGTGGAGTTCCACACCCGGGACGGCGTCGCCAGGGCCGTCAACGGGGTGAGCTACTCCGTCGCGGCGGGGGAGACGCTGGCGGTGCTGGGGGAGTCCGGCTCGGGCAAGTCGGTGACGGCGCAGGCGGTCATGGGCATTCTGGACATGCCGCCGGGGCGGATCACCTCGGGGCGGATCCTGTTCCGCGGCGAGGACCTGCTGACCATGAAGGCCGACGCCCGGCGCTCCATCCGGGGCGGGCACATCGCGATGATCTTCCAGGACGCACTGTCCGCGCTGAACCCGGTGCTCAGCGTCGGCTACCAGCTGGGGGAGATGTTCCGGGCGCACCGGGGGGTCTCCCGCAAGGAGGCGCGGGAGCG
>NZ_JBEXWT010000218.1:0-1948 GCF_040629945.1 Kitasatospora sp. NPDC005856
ATGCTCTGGGAGTCGATGATGCAGGCCGACGGCTCGGGATTCCGCCCCTCGCGGGTGCGGACGAGGCGGCGTAGCAGGCCGTTGAGCTGCTCGAAGACGCCCTCCTTCTGCCAGCGGGCGAAGTAGGTGTAGACGGTTTCCCAGGGCGGGTAGTCGTGTGGGAGGTAGCGCCAGGGGATGCCGGTGCGGTCGACATAGAGGATCGCGTCCAGCAGGTCGCGCAGCTCGTGCTCGGGTGGCCGGCCGAACGCGAGCGCGCGAGCGGTGCGTTCCTGGCGCCAGGCGGTGAGGGTGGGCTCGACCAGGGCCCAGCGGGCATCGGACAGGTCGCTCGGATACGGTCGACGATCCGTCATGATGACGGCATACTGCGGGATCGTCACTCTGCCCAGGGCTTGCGGTTCTCGAGAGACAAACGCGTTCCGGCCTGGCTTCTTGGGATGAGACAGGAGAAACCGCACAGTTCCGGCGGACATTTGTGCAGTGGCGGCGCTCCTGTCGCCACAGCCCCCGGAGTCACCACAAGCGAGTCGAGTGGACGCCCCCGGAACCGGCATCAACCGGCTCTCTCGTGGACGAAACGCCCAGTTAGAGGGCGTTTGAAGTGAGTGGATTGCCCTTTATGTTCTAGTAGGTTCCTCGCCAGGTTGGTGTGGTCTCGTCCGTTATGCGCTTGGTGAGGTTGTCGATCGAGGCGATGTGGATCATGGCTTCGGAGCTGGCCGGCAGGGTCTCGTAGTCGCGGGCCAACCGGCGGCGCTGCATGATCCACCCCAGACTTCGTTCGACCACCCACCGCCTTTTCACCACGTGGAAGCCGGGGACGTCGGACTTCCGGTGGACGACCTCGACGTCGATGCCCATGCGTGCGCCATGCTCGATCATGGCGTTCTTGAAGCCGGTGTCGACCCAGCTCTTGGAAATGCTGGGATAGGTCTTCTTGGCCTGGTCAAGGAGGCGTATTCCCAGGGCGTTCTCGGACAGGCTCGCGGCGGCGACGGTGACGACGAGGATGAGTCCGATGGTGTCGGTGAGGATGCCTCGCTTGCGACCGACGATTTTCTTTGCGGCGTCGGTTCCCTGGCTGGCCAGGGGCACGTTGGTGGAGGTTTTCACGCTCTGGGTGTCGATCACCGAGGCGGTCGGCTCGGGCTTGCGCCCTTCCTTCACCCGGGCCAATCCAGTGAGGTCGTAGTTGAGTTGGGCGAAGAGCCCCTCGTCGCGCCAGGCGGCGTAGTAGGCGTAGACGGTGCCGTGGTTGGGGAAGTCGTGCGGGAGGTACTTCCAGGGGATTCCGGTGCGGTTGACGTAGAGGATCGCGTTGAACACGTCGCGCAGTTCGACCTTCGCTGGCTGGCCGGTCGGCCGACGGTCAAGCCGGGCCTTTCTCCATGTCGTCAGAATCGGCTCGATCAGGGCCCATCGGGCGTCGGACAGATCGCTCGGGTACGGCTTGCGCTCGGTCATGGCCCAGCGTCAGCACCGATGGGGCGGAGGATCCCGTTCCACTGTCAGACCGGCGTTTCTATGACTTCTTCAAACCAGACGGACTTCAAGGCGCAGATATGGGCGAGACAGACAGTCGATCCTCCGATCGAAGGAGGGGCGTTGTTCATCTATCGTGCATATCGTCACCAAAGCGGCGCAGCCATAAGGAATTTATGGGATCAGAGATGCCAAAACGCCCACTAAGAGGCCCCGCAAGGGGGCTCCCGGCCTCCGGGCCCGGCATGACTTGTGGCCCCAGTCGATCATGATTGAAAAGGTGCTGTCACCGGGTACCGGAGGCATTGGCAGACCGCTGATCAGGGGCGCGAGCGCCGATCCCGTCCCAGGTGACGCAGGCTCTTCGAAACGTGGATGCCGGCGCGCTGATGCCGCAGCTGAGGCCGGGGAGGGCACGACCACTGTGGGGAGTGCACGTGATCGACACAGGTGACATCGACGT
>NZ_JBEXWT010000219.1:0-1805 GCF_040629945.1 Kitasatospora sp. NPDC005856
GCGACGCGTTCGCGCAGGTCCTCGGGCTGGAGAAGGTCGGCGTCGACGACGACTTCTTCGCCCTGGGCGGCCACTCGCTGCTGGCGATGCGGCTGATGAACCGGATCCGCACGGCGCTGGGCGCGGAAGTGACGATGGGGATTTTGTTCGAGGCGCCGACGGTCGCCGAGCTCGCGAAGCGGGTTGGAAGTCAGAAGTCTGCCCGGCCCGCGCTGCGGCCGCGCAAGAAGAAGGAGTCCTGATGTTTCCGTTGTCGTTCGCGCAGCGCCGTCTGTGGTTCATCGACCAGTTCGACGGGCCTAGCGCGCTGTACAACAGCCCAATTGTGTTGGGACTCTCGGGCGAGGTCGACCACCAGGCTCTGGGCGCAGCGCTGCGAGATGTGCTGGAGCGGCACGAGGTGCTGCGGACGATCTTCCCCGCGACGGATGGCGAGCCGTACCAGCAGGTCCTGGAGATGGACGAGCTGGACTGGGATCTGCGGCTGGCCGAGGTGGCCCCGGCGGATCTGCCGCAGGTGGCAGCCGAGGCGACCAAGCACGTCTTCGAGCTGGCGAAGGAGGTCCCGTTCCGGGCGACGCTGCTGACCGCGACCCCGGACGACCATGTCCTGGTGCTGGCGATCCATCACATCGCCACCGACGGATGGTCGAAGGCCCCGCTGACCCGGGACATCTCGGCGGCGTACGCGGCGCGACTGGAGGGCCGGGCGCCCGAGTGGGAGCCGCTGCCGGTGCAGTACGGCGACTACGCCCTCTGGCAGCGCGAACTGCTCGGCGAGACGGACGACCCGGAGAGCCTGCTCTCCCGCCAGGTCGCCTACTGGCGCGAGGCGCTGGCCGGCATACCCGAGGAGCTTGAGCTTCCGTTCGATCGCCCGCGTCCGCCGGTCGCGAGCCGCCAGGGGCACGCTGTGCCGCTGGAGGTCCCGGCCGAGCTGCACCAGAAGCTGGTGGAGCTGGCGCGGGCCGAGGGCGCGACGCTGTTCATGGTGCTGCAGGCCGCGCTCGCCGTGCTGTTCTCCCGCCTGGGCGCCGGTACCGACGTCCCGATCGGTGCCGCCGTGGCCGGCCGCACCGACGAGGCGCTGGAGGAGCTGGTCGGATGCTTCGTCAACACCCTGGTCATCCGCACCGACCTGTCCGGCGACCCGACGTTCCGTGAGGCTCTGTCGCGCGCCCGGACGGCCGGCCTGGGCGCCCTCGCGCACGAGGATGTGCCGTTCGAGCGGCTGGTGGAGGAGCTGGCCCCGGCCCGGTCGCTGGCGCGCCACCCGCTGTTCCAGACGATGCTGACGCTGCAGAACACCGGACGTGCTTCGGTGAGCACCTCGGGCGTGCGGATCGGCGGCGTGTCCTCGGAGCTGGCCGCGGGGCTGCCGGCAGCGCAGGTGGCGGCCAAGTTCGACCTGGACGTGATGGTCGGCGAGTCCTACGACCGCGAGGGGCGGCCGGCCGGGCTGCGCGGCACGGTGACCGCGGCCGCGGATCTGTTCGACGCGGTGTCGGTGGAGCTGCTGGTCGGTCGTTGGGTGCGGGTGCTGGAGGCGGTGGCCGCCGATCCGCGGCTTCGGCTGAGCGCGGTGGAGGTGGTGGACGAGGCCGAGCGCCGGCAGGTGCTGGTGGAGTGGAACGACACCGCTGTTGAGGTGTCGGCGTCGTCGGTGTTGGGGTTGTTCGAGGCGCAGGTGGCGCGGACACCGGATGCGGTGGCGGTGGTCGCCGGTGGTGTGGAGGTGTCGTACCGGGAGCTGGACGAGCGGGCGAACCGGTTGGCGCATCTCTTGGTGGCGCAGGGTGTGGGTG
>NZ_JBEXWT010000220.1:0-1709 GCF_040629945.1 Kitasatospora sp. NPDC005856
CCCCGCAGGGCCCCCGCCCGCAGCTCGGCCAGGGCGGCCCGGCCGCTCCGGCCGCTCCCGCCGCGCAGGCCGGCCCGGGTGCGCCCGGCGGCGGTCTGCCGACCCGCAAGGTCGGCCAGTCGCTGCGCGAGAACCCGGTCCAGCAGGGCGGTGCTCAGCAGGGCGGTGCTCAGCAGGGCAAGGGCCGGCAGCCCGCCCAGCCGCAGCAGAGGCAGCAGGACCCGCAGCAGCAGGCTCCGCAGCAGGCCCAGCAGGGCGGTCTGCCGCAGCGCACCCCGGGCCGCCAGGGCCCGCCGCAGAGCGGCCCGAACGGCCTGCCCCGCCGCGGCGGCCGTCCGCAGCAGCCCGGCCGGCCCCAGGCCGGTCAGCCCCAGCCAGGCCAGCCGCAGCCGGGTCAGCCCCAGCAGTCCGGCCGGCCCCAGGCCGGTCAGCAGCAGGCCGGTCAGCAGCAGCCGGGTCGGCCCGGTCAGGAACGGCCGCGTCCCGGTGGCGAGTTCGACGGCGGTCCGGGTGCCCGGACCGGCGAGCAGCCGCAGCACGGCCGCCCCGGCGGTCCCGGCACTCCGCCGCAGGGTGCCCGTCCGGGCAACCGTCCGCAGGACGGCCTGCCGCAGCGCCGTCCGGCCCCGCAGGGCCCCGGCGCCCCCGGCCGCCCCGCCGGCCAGGGCCCGCGCGGTCCGCAGCGCCCCGGCCCGGACGCGCCGCAGCGCGACCGTCAGCCGCAGCTGCCGCCGCAGGCCCAGCAGCAGCCCCAGCCGCTGCCGTCGGCCGAGCCGGCGCCGGTGGAGAGCACCCAGCAGTTCGCCCGCCCGCGCTTCGAGGCCAGCCAGATCGACCCGCGCGACCCGCTGGGCCTGGGCCTGGTCGAGCCGGTGCTGCCGAACGTGCCGAACCCGCCGCGTCCGGAGCCGGTGCGTCAGGAGCAGGCGCCGCAGCAGCCGCAGCCGCTGCCGTACCAGGAGCCGATGGCGCTGCCGACCGGCCCGTCCGAGGCCACCGGTCAGCGGCCCGGCGGCGAGCAGCCGTGGTACCCGCAGGCGGAGGAGCAGCAGGCGCGTCCGCGCACGTACCAGCCGCGCCGCCCCGGCACCTCCGCGCCGGGGTTCCAGCAGCAGGCCCCGGAGCAGCAGGCTCCCCGGCAGGCCCCGCAGCAGGTTCCCCAGCCGGCCCCGCAGCCCGCTCCGCAGCAGCAGGCCCCGCAGCAGAGCCAGCAGCAGCAGCCGCCGCAGGCCCAGCAGCAGCCCGGCACCGGCGACGCCCCGTGGCGTCCGTCCGCGAACGACGAGCGCTGGCGCCGCGCCGAGCAGATCCGGGAGCCCTCGACCAGCGGTGTCACCATGTCGGGCCTGCCCCGGCGGACCCCTCAGGCCAACCTGGTCTCCGGCACCGCCGAGGCCTCGCCGCTGACCGGTCCGCAGGTCTCCCGGGCCCCCGAGGAGGTCCGCGGCCGGCTGACCAACCTGCGCCGCGGCATCCAGCAGGGCCGCCGTGCCGGGGCCGAGCAGGCCGCCAACCAGTCGGGCTTCCAGCATGGTGCCCAGCAGCCCGGATTCGATAGTTTCGGTGGCCGGAGCGACGGCAACGGCGCAGATCACCAGGAGCGTTGAGTTGAACCAGATGAGCCAGGCCGCACAGAACCTGAACTGGCTGATCACCAATTTCGTGGACAACACCCCCGGGGTGTCCCACACCGTGGTGGTCTCCGCGGA
>NZ_JBEXWT010000222.1:0-1590 GCF_040629945.1 Kitasatospora sp. NPDC005856
CACGGGTGACCTGGCGCGCTGGAACGCGGACGGCGCGCTGGAGTACCTGGGCCGCACCGACGACCAGGTGAAGCTGCGCGGTTTCCGCATCGAGCTGGGCGAGATCCAGGCCGTGATCGCCGAGCACGCGCGGGTGGCACAGGCCGCAGTGGTGGCGCGTGCGGACGCGCCCGGCGACGTGCGGCTGGTCGCCTACGTGGTGGCCGCCGCCGGTGCCGACGGCGAACTCCCGCAGGACATCCACGCGTTCGCCGCGCAGCGGTTGCCGGAGTACATGGTGCCCTCGGCGGTGGTGGTGCTGGACGCGCTGCCGGTGACCATCAACGGCAAGCTGGACCGCCGCGCGCTGCCCGCCCCGGACTTCGCGGCCGTCGCGGGTGCCGGTCGCGGTCCGGCCACCCCGCAGGAGGAGCTTCTGTGCGGGGCGTTCGCGCAGGTGCTGGGCCGGGAGAGCATCGGGGCCGAGGACGACTTCTTCGCGCTGGGCGGGCACTCGCTGCTGGCGGTGCGGCTGATCAGCCGGATCCGTGCGGTGCTGGGCGTGGAGCTGCCGCTGCGGGCACTGTTCGAGGCGCCGACGGTCGCGGCGCTGGCCACCCGGCTCAGCGTTGCGGGCCAGGTCGCCCGGGTGGCGCTGGTCGCCGGGGAGCGTCCCGAGCGGCTGCCGCTCTCCTTCGCGCAGCAGCGGTTGTGGATCGTCGGGCAGCTGGAGGGGCCGAGCGCCACCTACAACCTGCCGGTCGCGCTGCGGCTGTCGGGCGAGGTGGACCGGGAGGCGATGAACGCGGCGCTGCGGGATGTGCTGGGTCGGCACGAGGTGCTGCGCACGGTGCTGACCGTCGCCGACGGCGAGCCCTACCAGCGGATCCTGGAGCCGGACGAGTTCGAGTGGGAGCTGGAACTGGTCGAGATCGCCTCGGACGAGCTGGCAGCCGCGGCTGCCGAGGCGGCGCGGCACGTGTTCGACCTCTCGGCGGACGTGCCGGTGCGGGCGTGGCTGTTCACGGCGGGCCCGGACGAGCACGTCCTGGTGCTGCTGGTGCATCACATAGCGAGTGACGGCTGGTCGATGGGCCCGCTGTCCCGGGACATCGCCGCCGCGTATGCGGCGCGCTCGGAGGGCCGGGCCCCGGAGTGGGCGCCACTGCCCGTGCAGTACGGGGACTACGCCCTGTGGCAGCGCGAACTGCTCGGCGGGGCGGACGAACCGGGGAGTCTGCTGTCGCGGCAGGTGGCGTACTGGCGCGAGGAACTGACCGGTGCGCCGGAGGAGTTGGAGCTGCCCTTCGACCGCCCGCGTCCGGCGGTGGCGAGTCACCGTGGGCATACCGTGTCGCTCACTCTCCCGGCCGAACTGCACACCCGGCTGGTGGAGTTGGCGCGGGCCGAGGGCGTGACCATGTTCATGGTGCTGCAGGCCGCGCTGGCGGTGCTGCTGTCCCGGATCGGCGCGGGGACCGACATCCCGATCGGCGCGGCGGTGGCCGGGCGCACGGACGAGGCGCTGGACGACCTGGTCGGGTTCTTCGTCAACACCCTGGTGGTGCGCACGGACCTGTCCGGTGACCCGTCGTTCCGCGAGGTGCTGGG
>NZ_JBEXWT010000223.1:0-1585 GCF_040629945.1 Kitasatospora sp. NPDC005856
TGCCATCCGTCTTCTCCCGCCGAAAGTCGGTACCCGCGACACACCGCCGCTGCACTCACCGATCGTAACCAGAACACAACCCCCACCCCGAACCCACAAACAACCCGTAACACCACAAACAGACCAACACGAACACAAGCCAACCCTTCTCCGAACCAGGAGCCGTCCGGCCTGTCACTGGTCGGTGCGCACGGTCACGGCGGTTGTCTGCGCGGTGGGCCCGAATCGGCTGCCGTATCCGGCTTGCTCCGGCTCGTGGGCCTGATCAGAAATCCCGACCGCCCCGCCGGGCCGGCGTAGAGCCCCTGGCCTTCCCGGGCCGGGGGCAGATACCGCCGCCATGCTGCAACGCAACCGGCAACACCGGGACCCCGCCGGCATCCTCACGCCGGGGCAGGGCATCCACACCCCCTGACGCGCCATCGGGCCGCCATCGGACCGCCACCGATCCGGGCCCACCGCACACACACGCACGGCAGGTCGGGCATAGTAGCGTCGTATACGTGAAGTCGCGTATACGACGCGGTCTTTGGCCATCGAACGGACGGGGGTCGAGTGTTGGGAAGGGGTGGTGGGTGTGAGACGGGAACGCGTGGCGGGGCGGGTGATCGTGCACCCTGGCGTGGAGGACGTGAGCGTCCAGCAGGTACTGGAGGCGCTCGCTGATCCGGCCCGCAGGACGGTGGTGCGCACGCTCGCGCACTCGGGAGCCGATCTCAGCTGCGGTTCCTTCGACCTGCCGGTGGGGCGTTCGACCTCCAGCCACCACTTCAGCGTGCTGCGCGAGGCGGGCCTGCTGCGCCAGTACTACGTGGGCACCACCAAGCTGAACGCGCTGCGCAGCGAGGAGCTGGAGCGGCGGTTCCCGGGCCTTCTGACGGCGGTGGTGGCCGCCGCCGACGCGGAGGCCGAACAAGCCCCCAGAACACGGGACGCATGAAGTGTGAAGCGCAGGGGGCGCGAGCCGTGACGCGCCTGGGGGTGGGGGCAGTCGCCGACGGTGAGAGCGACCTCGCTGCTCCGGGTACCGGCCCCAAGGTAGCGGTGGGCCTCGACGACGGCGTCGAGGCCCCGAGGACACGGTCGAGGACGGGAGCGAACCAACCGTCGGCCGCGCCAGCGCTGATCAACGCGTAGGCGCGGCAGAGGCATTCGCCTTCACGGGTCACCTCATGCGGGGTGCAGCAGCGACTGGCGACGGGGGCGAAGGCATCCCAGCCGGACATCGGGGTGCCGCGCGGGTCAGGGCCCGTAAAGGATCAGGCGCCCGCCACCGGCAAGAGTACGGGCGGGAACGAGGACAGCGAGCCCGGCAACGGGGTCGAAGCGGCACGCACACCGCACCCCGGAGTGCCCGCATCGACATGCACGAGGAGATCGCCCTCACCCGTGACGACACTGCGGCGACAGCCCGTCCTGCAGGCACCGGGGCCGTGGAACGGACCGGGCACGGCCGTAGGCGCAGGCGAGGACAGGCCGGTCGTGCCGGTCGGTGGCCGCCCCCTGGCGGGGGCCGGGGCGGGCAGTAGGATCAACGGCGTTGCATCCCGTACACCGCCGCTAGGAGGCTTTTCATGGCTCAGGT
>NZ_JBEXWT010000224.1:0-1582 GCF_040629945.1 Kitasatospora sp. NPDC005856
TGGTCTCCAGGCAGCGCTCGGCGGTGCCGAAGTCGACCCGGCCCATCGGCTTGACGGTGGCCGAGTGGAGGTCGCCCTGCTGCTGGCCGTACTCGATGTGCTCCAGGCGCCCGCCGCGCACGTAGGGGGTGCGGTCGGTGGCCTTGAGGTTGCGCCCGTAGTTGTTGGTCTCGGGGGTGTACCAGTAGGTGATGTCGTTGCCGTGGGCGTCGACCACCAGGTCCAGGTTCCACCGCCAGCCCTGCTGGCACCACGAGGACGCGAAGTCGGCGCCGTTGCACGGCTCGCCCGCGTTGTTGCCGAACACCGGCACCGTGTACACGGACTTGGTCTCCGGCTTGCCCGCCGACCAGTTCGGCAGGCGGTTGTAGCCGAAGTAGTAGCTGGTGCCGTCGGTGGTGGTGGCGCGGAAGTACTCGCCGTCGTTGTCGCCGTTGCCGCGAGAACCGTCCCGCAGGCGCACGACCTTGGTGGCGTCGTCGTTCTTGATCCGCCACTCGTCGCCGGAGACCGGGATCAGCTCACCGGAGTGCCCCGCGAAGCTGATCGTCGCGTTGTCCGTGCCCCAGCACAGGTCGCCCGGGCTGACCGTGCCGGTCTTCGGCGCACCGTCGTCCGCGCACGCCTTGTAGCTGCGCTCGACGAAGCCGGGCGACAGGTCGAAGCCGTCGCCGGCCCAGGAGGCCTGGTTGTTGCTGTTGGCCGTGCGGCCGTCGATCGCACCGGAGTTGTAGGACAGGCCGAGCTTCGGGGTGAGCCCGCCGGGCATCGCGGTCAGCGGCATGTCGTACGACCAGGTGAACGCGCCGCTGTTCAGCGCGGTCGACCAGCTCGACGCGCTCGACAACGGCGTGGCCTTGTAGTCGCCGCTGGGGCCGGCGCTGCCGGTGGTGGCGGCCAGCACCATCGCACCGGAGGTGGACTGCAGGCGCATCGACCCGGCCGGAGCCGTGGTCAGGGCGTCCGCAGCGACGGTCTGCCTCGCGACGTCGTTGCCACCCGGCAGCGGGGTCTGCACCCGGCACTCGGGCAGCTCGGGCGTGGTCAGCGCGCACTGCGGCAGGCGCACCAGCTTCAGGCGCGAGCCGAATCCGGAGCCCGCGGCCTGGGCGAAGGACGAGTAGTCGACGGCCAGGCCGCCGTTCTCGTCCGCGCCCGTGACCGTCAGCAGCACGCCGTTGATCCCGGCCCTGGCGGCGGCGTCCTGGCCGAGCAGCTCGACCTTCGCCTTGCCCGCCGAGCCCGCGGAGGAGAGCGCGACCGGCAGCGTGCCGGCCTTGACGCCCTTGCCCTTCTCGCCGGGCACGTCGACGGTGGCGCTGCCCGCGCCGGGCAGGGCGCCGTGCCTGCCGTCCGCCGTGCTGACGGTGGTGTCGGCCTTGCGGCCCTTGGCCTTGGCGTCCGAGCCCTTGACCGGCTTCTCGGGCGAGACCGCCGAGGGCTTGGTGTACGGTTCCGCGGCCGCCGCGACGGCGGCCAGCGGCAGCGCCGGCAGCAGCGACCCGACCAGCGTGCCCGCGATGACCGCGGACACCCTGGTACGGGCCGGCAGCCGCAGCACCGACCTCTTCCTGCTCATGGG
>NZ_JBEXWT010000225.1:0-1582 GCF_040629945.1 Kitasatospora sp. NPDC005856
CCGTGGGCCTCGACCACGTCGACGTCGGCGGTGGTGAGTCCGGCGTTGGTCAGGGCCTGGCGGATCACCCGTTGCTGGGCGGGGCCGTTGGGCGCGGTGAGCCCGTTGGAGGCGCCGTCCTGATTGACCGCTGTCCCCCGGACCACGGCGAGGACCTGGTGGCCGTTGCGGCGGGCGTCGGAGAGCCGCTCGACCAGCAGCAGGCCGACGCCCTCGCCCCAGGAGGTGCCGTCCGCCGACGCGGCGAAGGACTTGCAGCGCGCGTCGGGGGCCAGGCCGCGCTGACGGCTGAACTCGATGAACGACGCCGGGGTGGCCATGACGGTCACGCCGCCGGCGAGGGCGAGGTCGCACTCGTTGTTGCGCAGCGACTGCGCGGCCAGGTGCAGGGCGACCAGCGAGGAGGAGCAGGCCGTGTCGACGGTGATGGCCGGCCCTTCGAGGCCGAAGGTGTAGGACAGCCGGCCGGAGGCGACGCTGCCCGCGCTACCGGTGACGAGTTGGCCCTCGAAGCCCTGCGGCTGCTGCCGCATCAGGCGTGAGCCGTAGTCGTCGTACATGACGCCGGTGAAGACGCCGGTCCGGCTGCCGCGCAGGGTCTCCGGATCGAGGCCGCCGTGCTCGAACGCCTCCCAGCCGGTCTCCAGCAGCAGCCGCTGCTGCGGGTCCATCGCCAGTGCCTCGCGCGGGCTGATGCCGAAGAACGCGGGATCGAAGTCGGCGGCGGCGTCCAGGAACCCGCCCTCCCGGACGTACGACGTGCCGGGCGCGTCGGGGTCGGGGTCGTAGAGGCCGTCGACGTCCCAGCCGCGGTCGCGGGGGAACCCGGCGATGGCGTCGACGTTGTCGGTCACCAGTCGCCACAGGTCCTCGGGGGAGCGGACGCCGCCGGGGTAGCGGCAGGCCATCCCGACGATCGCGATCGGCTCGTCGACCGCCACGGGAGCGGCCACGGGAGCGGCCGGGTGTTCGGCCCCGGCGGGAGCGGCGAGCAGGAGGTCCGCGAGGTGCCGGCTGATCGCGGAGGCGGTCGGGTGGTCGAAGACCAGGGTCGAGGGCAGGCGTCGGCCGATGGCGGAGCTCAGCCGGTTGCGCAGCTCGACGGCGGTCAGCGAGTCGAAGCCCAGCTCGTTGAACGAGCGGTCGGGGTCCAGGTCGGCGCCCCCGGAGTGGCCGAGGACGGCGGCGACGTGGCGGGTCACCAACTCGTCGAGGAATTCCGTCCGTTGCGGTGCTGTGAGGCCTGCGAGCCGCTGTTCCAGGGCGGTGTCACCGGATTCCGCGGCGGCGGCCCGGCGGGGCCTGGCTCGTACGAGCTTGCCGAGCATGGGCGGCAGGGTGCCCTCGGCATGCTGTCGCTGGAGTGCCGACTCGTCCAACTCGGCTGTCACCAGCACCGGTTCGCTCGAGGTGAGCGCCATGTCGAACTGGGCGAGGGCCCGTTCGACGGACATGCCGACGAATCCCTGGCGGGCCAGCCGGTCGATGTCGGTGGTGGTGAGGGTGTTGGTGAGGGTGCTGGTGTCGTTCCAGAGTCCCCAGGCGAGGCTGGTGGCGGGGAGTCCTTGGGTGTGGCGGTGGT
>NZ_JBEXWT010000226.1:0-1544 GCF_040629945.1 Kitasatospora sp. NPDC005856
AACGTGGATGCCGGCGCGCTGATGCCGCAGCTGAGGCCGGGGAGGGCACGACCACTGTGGGGAGTGCACGTGATCGACACAGGTGACATCGACGTCTACCTGGGCCTGGGCCTGGGCGTGGGCAAGGGCGAGCGCCATGCGACCGCTCTGGCCCCGGTTGGCAAGCGGGTCTTCGACAAGCGGCTGCCCAACACCGAACCGAAGCTGCGTGAGGTGTTCAGCAAGCTTCAGGCCAAGCCCGGCACCGTGCTGGTGGTGGTGGTCGACCAACCCGCCTCGATAGGAGCACTGCCGCTGGCCGTGGCCCACGACGCGGGCAGCCCACTCGCCTACCCGCCCGGCCTGACAATGCGACGTATCGCTGACCTCTACCCCGGCGAGGCCAAGACCGATGTCCGAGACGCGGCGATCATCGCAGACGCCGCGCGAACAATGCCGCACACGCTCCGCGACGTGGCAATGGTCGATGAAACCGTCGCCGAGCTCGAGAAGATCGTCGGGTTCGACGACGACCTGGCCGCCGAGTCCACCAGGATCAAGAACCGGCTGCGTGGCCTGCTCACCCAGATCCATCCCTGACCGGAACGGGTCCTTGGCCCCAGACTGGACCATCCCGCCGTCCTTGCTCTGCTCGAACGCCACGGCGGCCCAGGCCAGTTGAGGAAGGCCGGGAGACGCCGCCTGGTCACCCTGCTGCGGCCCAAAGCCCCACGACTGGCCGAGTGCCTGGTCGAGGAGATCTTCGGAGCCCTCGCCGAGCAAAGCGTTGTCGTGCCCGGTTTCGACGCCGCCGCGCTCATCGTCCCCAGCCTCGCCGTCTCACTCGGCTCCGTGCTCGACCAGCGCAAACTCCTCGCCGCCGAGCGACAGGTGCTCTCGCAACTCACGTATAGAGCCACCCACCCACTTTCCCTGGCCCTGACCTCCATGCCCGACATAGGGGTCAGGACCGGAGCCCGCATCCTCATCGACGTTGGCGACGCCGGCACCTTCCCGACCGCCGGCCACCTGGCCGCCTACGCGGGCCTGGCGCCAGTGACCAGAAGCTCCGGCTCCTCCATTCGCGACGAGCACCCATCCCGCCGCGGCAGCAAGCATTTCAGCCGTTGCCGACACGGGAAGTGGTGTCCAGGTGCTTCGTCATGCCGAGGGCGCCAGGAACGTCCTTTGACGCGTTGTAGGACGAACGGAGCAGCCAGATCGCCCGGCCGGGGACTTCTTCACCCGGCCGGGCGGATCCCGCGCGCATGTCAGGCGGGGTCCCCAGGTGGAAAGTGCTGGTCGAGGACCTCGGCCACGTCGGCACGGCGACGAAGCGGCCGGTCTCGTCGGCCTGGGCCTGGACGAGCTGAAGGAGGGTCGCGGTGAAGGGATCCGCAGGCGGTCCGGCCGGGAGCGCCGCTGTGGCTTCCCGTAGCCGGCTGTGAGCGACGGGGAAGGCATCCTTGGCCCCCGCGTCCCGCGGGGCCGGGAAGACGTACATCTGCATGGCGGCCGCGCGGAAGATGGTGCCGCGCGGCCGGGTGCTGGTGCTGGCTCTGCTG
>NZ_JBEXWT010000227.1:0-1503 GCF_040629945.1 Kitasatospora sp. NPDC005856
GTAGTAGGTGAGCGATGGGGTGACGCAGGAAGGTAGTCCAGCCCGGGCGGTGGTTGTCCCGGGGTAAGGGTGTAGGCCGTGAGGTAGGCAAATCCGCCTCACGTTAAGGCTGAGACCTGATGCCGAGCCGATTGTGGTGAAGTGGATGATCCTATGCTGTCGAGAAAAGCCTCTAGCGAGTTTCATGGCGGCCCGTACCCCAAACCGACTCAGGTGGTCAGGTAGAGAATACCGAGGCGTTCGGGTGAACTATGGTTAAGGAACTCGGCAAAATGCCCCCGTAACTTCGGGAGAAGGGGGGCCATTCCTGGTGACGAGTCTTGCACTCTGAGCTGGGGGTGGCCGCAGAGACCAGCGAGAAGCGACTGTTTACTAAAAACACAGGTCCGTGCGAAGCCGTAAGGCGATGTATACGGACTGACGCCTGCCCGGTGCTGGAACGTTAAGGGGACCGGTTAGCTCCACTTCGGTGGGGCGAAGCTGAGAACTTAAGCGCCAGTAAACGGCGGTGGTAACTATAACCATCCTAAGGTAGCGAAATTCCTTGTCGGGTAAGTTCCGACCTGCACGAATGGCGTAACGACTTCTCGACTGTCTCAACCATAGGCCCGGTGAAATTGCATTACGAGTAAAGATGCTCGTTTCGCGCAGCAGGACGGAAAGACCCCGGGACCTTTACTATAGCTTGATATTGGTGTTCGGTTCGGCTTGTGTAGGATAGGTGGGAGACTGTGAAGCAGCAACGCCAGTTGTTGTGGAGTCGCCGTTGAAATACCACTCTGGTCGTGCTGGATGTCTAACCTGGGTCCGTGATCCGGATCAGGGACAGTGTCTGGTGGGTAGTTTAACTGGGGCGGTTGCCTCCTAAAGGGTAACGGAGGCGCCCAAAGGTTCCCTCAGCCTGGTTGGCAATCAGGTGTTGAGTGTAAGTGCACAAGGGAGCTTGACTGTGAGACTGACGGGTCGAGCAGGTACGAAAGTAGGGACTAGTGATCCGGCGGTGGCTTGTGGAAGCGCCGTCGCTCAACGGATAAAAGGTACCCCGGGGATAACAGGCTGATCTTCCCCAAGAGTCCATATCGACGGGATGGTTTGGCACCTCGATGTCGGCTCGTCGCATCCTGGGGCTGGAGTAGGTCCCAAGGGTTGGGCTGTTCGCCCATTAAAGCGGTACGCGAGCTGGGTTTAGAACGTCGTGAGACAGTTCGGTCCCTATCCGCTGTGCGCGTAGGAGTGTTGAGAAGGGCTGTCCCTAGTACGAGAGGACCGGGACGGACGAACCTCTGGTGTGCCAGTTGTTCTGCCAAGGGCATGGCTGGTTGGCTACGTTCGGGAGGGATAACCGCTGAAAGCATCTAAGCGGGAAGCCTGCTTCGAGATGAGCACTCCCACCTCCTTGAGAGGGTAAGGCTCCCAGTAGACGACTGGGTTGATAGGCCGGATATGGAAGCCCTGTGAGGGGTGGAGTTGACCGGTACTAATAGGCCGAGGGCTTGTCCTCAG
>NZ_JBEXWT010000228.1:0-1466 GCF_040629945.1 Kitasatospora sp. NPDC005856
AGCGGCCGAAGCCGCTCCCACTGGCCGTCAGTCAGATCACCCCTACTCCCCATAGTCGTATCAACGACTCAACTGATCGGCAGGACACGGCCTAGACGTCCTCGGCCGCCGGGGCGGGCCGGACAGCCCTTTCATGTCCGGCCGGCCCCGCACACCTCGCCGTTGAGGGGAGCACCGCGCCGGCGAGGTGTGACCATTGTTTCCGGCCGCCGCCCAGGGCCGCGGTGCTCATGCGCAAGAGATCGCGCGGCTCGGCCCACGATCCGCTGTCGCTGGACTGGGTCCCCCCGGTCCCCGACGTTCCCCGACGTCCCCCTCCCCCCCCGGGGGCCCTTGGGAGTGGTGGGGGGAGTGGGCGACCCCGACCCCGTCCTGCCATCGGCCACCGCCGTGTCTGGGACTCCTACGTCGGGACCGGTGCCGGCGCCTGGCGGATCTGCTGGACGTGGGGCCTGAGCGGCGGCGGCCGGGCCCACGGCCGCGAGGACGTCGCGGTGCCCACCGTGCCGCTGATCGGCCCGCACCTGTGACACCTGCCAGCCCGGCCCGGTCTGCTGTCCTGGCGGCCCTGGCCCGTCGTCGGGGACGTCGACCAGGATGACGACGTCCCTGTCCCGGCCGCTGTCTCGGCGCCTCGCCCGCCCCGACACCGGTCCGTCCGGCCGGTGGTTCCGTCGGCCGGTCGCTCGGGTCGCTCCGCCCCCGCTGGCCCGGCCCGCCCGCCGTCCCTTGACCTGCCCGCCTGCCGCCGGGGTTGGGGTGCCGGTGCGTGTCACGGGCAATGGGGTGTGGCGCGCACCGGCGGGGCCGATCCTGTCAGGGCCGCCCGGTCCGTTTTCGGCCGTCGTCGGCCTGGCCCGTCGTCCGGGGTCGGGGGTCGACGTCGTCGTGGTCCTGGCCGTCGCCGCCGGTTGCCCGTCGGGCTCGTTCCGCCCGGTCTTGTCCTGCTCGTTCCGGCCGTCCCCCCGGGCGGCCGGAACGACAGGGGGCGCCGTCCGTTGTCAGCCGCCCCCGGGCCCTGACCGCCGCTGCGCCGGGTGGTTCCGTCGCCGACTGCTGGTGACGGAACCGTCGGCGCTGGTGCGACCTGTCTTCGGCGTGTTCGGACCGGCCCGGGGCCCGCTCAGATGGGGGTCCCGGGCCGGTCCGTGTGCCGTTCCCTCCCGGAGGCATTGGGATTCGGGAGCGGGCGGCCGGGTACGGGACTAGACGTCCTCGGCCGCCGGGGCGGGCCGGACACCCCGATCGTGTCCAGCCGGCCCCGCACACCTCGCCGTCTAGCGGACCGTCACCCCGGCGAGGTGTGACCATTGTGTCCGGCCGCCGCCCAGGGCCGCGGTGCTCATGCGCAAGAGATCGCGCGGCTCGGCCCACGGTCCGCTGTCGCTGGACGGGGCCCTCCCCGTCCCCCACCACCCCCGGGGGGGCGCCCACCACCCCCCGACGTCCCCCGGGGGGGTGGTGGG
>NZ_JBEXWT010000229.1:0-1432 GCF_040629945.1 Kitasatospora sp. NPDC005856
CGCGCGTAGGACGGAGCGCCATGACGCTCCGTCAGCTCACGGTAGCGGGCACTGGGGGTGGCACCGGTGACAGCCGTGATCTCGGCGGCCAGCAAGGCCAACAGAATGCCGTCCTTGTCCGTGGTCCACACCCCGCCGTCACGCCGCAGGAACGACGCGCCGGCACTCTCCTCACCACCGAACCCGATCGAACCCTCCAGCAGACCGTCGACGAACCACTTGAACCCCACCGGAACCTCCACCAGAGGACGGCCCAGATCCGCGGCGACACGGTCGATCATCGACGAGGACACCAACGTCTTGCCGACCCCCGCATCCCCGGGCCACTCCGCGCGGTGACGGTACAAGTAGTCCACCGCCACCGCCAGATAATGATTCGGATTCATCAGACCCCCGTCAGGGGTCACGATGCCGTGCCGGTCCGCATCCGCGTCATTGCCCGTGGCGATCGCGTACTCGTCCTTGCGACCGATCAGGGAAGCCATCGCGGCCGGCGACGAACAGTCCATCCGGATCTTCCCGTCCCAGTCCAGCGTCATGAACCGCCACGTCGGATCGATCACCGGATTGACCACCGTCAAATCCAGACCATGCGCCTCCGCGACACGCGCCCAGTACGCCACCGACGCACCCCCCAACGGATCCGCACCGATCCGCAGACCCGCCCCACGCACCGCATCCAGATCCACCACCGACGGCAGATCCTCCACATAAGCACCCAGGAAGTCGTACCGCCCCGTCGTCGCAGCGGCCAACGCCCGCGCATACGGAACCCTCTTCACACCCCGCAGACCCTCACGGATCAACTCGTTCGCACGATCCTGGATCCACCCCGTCGCCTGCGAACCCGCCGGACCACCACTGGGCGGGTTGTACTTGAACCCACCATCACGCGGCGGATTATGAGACGGAGTGATCACAATCCCGTCCGCCAACGCACGGGGACTGCGCCGATTGTGCGCGAGGATCGCATGCGACACCGCCGGAGTGGGGGTGTAACCGTCGGCGGCATCGATCAGCACCTGCACACCGTTCGCCGCCAACACCTCCAACGCGGTGACCCTGGCCGGCTCGGAGAGAGCGTGCGTGTCCACCCCCAGGAACAACGGACCCCCCACCCCCTCCCCCGCCCGGAACTCACAGATCGCCTGCGTCGTCGCCGCAATGTGATCCTCGTTGAACGCCCCGTCCAACGACGAACCACGATGCCCCGACGTCCCGAACGCCACCCGCTGCCCCGGCTCCTGAGGATCCGGACTCAACGCGTAATACGCCGTCACCAACCGCGCCACATCCACCAGATCACCGGACTGCGCCACCCGCCCGGCCCGTACGTGTGCCATCCGTCTTCTCCCGCCGAAAGTCGGTACCCGCGACACACCGCCGCTGCACTCACCGATCGTAACCAGAACACAACCCCCACCCCGAACCC
>NZ_JBEXWT010000230.1:0-1426 GCF_040629945.1 Kitasatospora sp. NPDC005856
CTAGTACTACAGCGGCACTTGCCTTGTGGGTGATCTCGGCGGTACTGATCCTGGTGTGGTGACTATGGATCAGGTGTCTTCATGGGGTGCTGAGCTGGCCGGCTTGGGGCCGCGGATCGCCGGCTGCTTCGAGCGGTCGGAGCCCAGGGCGACGGCGGTGGCGTACGTGCGTGGGCTGCTGGCAGACGTGCCGCGCAAGAACGGCTGGCAGTTGGCCGAGCAGGCCGGCGTCGCGACCCCGTGGTCGACTCAGCGTTTGCTCGGGAAGGCGAGCTGGGATGCGGACGGCGTGCGTGATGTGGTGCGTGCGTACGCGGTCGAGCGGCTCGGCGAGGCCTCGGCAGTGCTGGTGCTGGACGAGACCGGGTTCTTGAAGAAGGGGACCCGCTCGGTGGGGGTCCAGCGTCAGTACACGGGCACGGCGGGACGGATCGAGAACTGCCAGGTGGGGGTGTTTTTGGCGTACGCCTCCGGGCGGGGGCGGGCGTTGATCGACCGGGAGCTGTACCTGCCCGACGAGGCGTGGGTGAAGGACGCGGATCGGCGCCGCGTCGCAGCTGTGCCCGAGGAGGTGGGCTTCGCGTCCAAGCCGGAGTTGGGGCGCCGGATGCTTGAGCGTGCGGTGGCAGCGGGGGTGCCGTTCGGCTGGGTCGCGGCGGATGCGGTCTACGGTCAGCACCCGGGACTGCGGGAATGGCTGGAGGCGGAGGGCCTCCGCTATGCGATGGCAGTACCCGGTGACTTCAAGGTCGCTGTGGGCAGCGCGAGTTCGCAGGTGAGATCGTTGGCGCCGTTGGTTCCGGCACGGGCCTGGGAGCGCCGTGCGTGCGGCCGGGGCGCCAAGGGGATGCGGTACTACGACTGGTCCACGCTGGCCGTCCGGGTCCGGCATTCCAGGCGTCGCGGGTCCGCGCTGGCGGCCCCCGCGGCTGGCTTCGAGCACCTACTGCTGGTCCGCAGGTCGATCGACGACCCGGCTGAGCTCGCGTTCTTCCTCGTCCACGTACCCGTCGACGCCACGCTTGCGGAGATCGTGAACGCGGTGGGCGCCCGGTGGTCCGTCGAGGAGTGCTTCGAGACCGCGAAGAACGAGTGCGGGCTGGACCAGTACGAGGTCCGCAAGTGGCCTGCCTGGTACCGGCACATCACCCTGGCCATGCTCGCCGCAGCACTGCTCGCGGCGATCCGGGCCAGCCACCCGACCGAAAAGGGGGCTCCCACGCGGGACGAACCGGCCTGATTCGCTTGTCCTGCAACGAGATCCGCAAGCTCCTCGCCCGCATCCTCTTACCGCCGGTCGCCGACACTGTGCTCGTCCTGGCCTGGTCCCTCTTCCGACGCCAGCACCAGGCCCAAGCCAAGATCAGCCACTGGCGCCGACGCGGCTATCCCCAACACCTACAAGTGCCGCTGTAGTACTAGGAGA
>NZ_JBEXWT010000231.1:0-1420 GCF_040629945.1 Kitasatospora sp. NPDC005856
GGTGATGGGGTCGTGGGGTCCGGTGGAGATGGCGCCGCGGGTGAGGATGACGAGGTGGGTGTGGTCGGGGTGGTCTTGGTTGAGCCAGTTCTGGATGCGGGTGAGGGTGTGTTCGGCGAGTTGGTGGGCGTCGGTGAGGGGGTCGCCGGTGGGGGTGGTGTCGTCGGGGCGGACGACCAGCACATCGGCTGCCACGGTCGCCGACTCCGGCGCATCGGGCACGTCGATCGCCGACCACTCCATCACGTACGGCCGGCTCGGGGCCGTGTCGGCGCGTAGGCGCGCGGGGTCGACCGGGCGCAGGGCGAGCGACGTGACGTCCGCGACGGGCGCGCCCGCCGTGTCGGTGACGGTGATGGCGACGGCGCCCGTCCCGACGGGGGAGAGCCGCACCCGGACGGCGTCCGCGCCGACGGCGTGCAGGGAGACGCCGCTCCAGGAGAACGGCAGGACGGTCTCGGGGGAGTCGCCGAGCAGGCCGAGGGCGATGGGGTGCAGCGCGGCGTCCAGCAGGGCCGGGTGCAGGCAGAAGCGCCGGGCCGTCGGCTGCTCGGGCTCGGGGAGGGCGACGGTCGCGTAGACGTCGTCGCCGAGCCGCCAGGCCGCGCGCAGGCCCCGGAAGGCCGGTCCGTAGTCGTATCCCCTGGTGCCCAGGCGTTCGTAGGCGTCCGCGACGTCGATCGCGACGGCTCCGGCGGGCGGCCAGGCGGCGGATCGCGGGGGTGCGGAGGACGTCGCGGGCGCTTCGGCGGTGAGCGATCCGCCGGCCCGCCGGGTCCACGGCACGTCGCCCGAGGCGTCGGCGGGACGGGAGTAGACCGCGAAGGAGCGGCGGCCCTCGGCGTCCGGCTCGCCCACCACGGCCTGGAGCCGGACGGCCTCGCTCTCGGGGAGGGCGAGCGGGACCTCCAGGGTGAGGTCCTCGACGTGCCCGCAGCCGACCTCGATCCCGGAGCGGAGGGCGGTCTCCAGGTAGGCGGTGCTCGGCAGCAGCACGGTCCCGTGCACGGCGTGGTCGGCGAGCCACGGGAGGTCGGCGGTGGACACCTGGCCGGTGAGGACGTGTCCCTGGCCGTCGGCGAGTTCCACGGCGGACACGACCAGCGGGTGGTCCGTGCCGCTCTGCCCGAGGGCGCCGGTGCCCGTCACGGCGGGGTGCAGCCAGTAGGACCCGTGCTGGAACGGGTACGGGGGCAGGGCCGGACGCGGACCCGTGTGCGGGGTTCCGGCGACGGGCAGGCCCGTGATCCGCCCCAGGGCCAGGGCGGTCGCCAGCTGCGACGGACCGCCGCGGTCGCGCCGGAGGGTGGCGATCGTGGCCACCGCGGTGTCGGTGGTGTCGGCGGTTTGTTGGATGGGGGTGGTGAGGACGGGGTGGGGGCTGGTTTCGATGAAGTGGGTGTGGCCGGTGTGGAGGAGG
>NZ_JBEXWT010000232.1:0-1365 GCF_040629945.1 Kitasatospora sp. NPDC005856
CCGCACTGCGCGCGTCACTGCTCGACGCCCATCTGGCGCCGCTCATCACGGCGATCCAGTCCGAGGTCCGGGTGGGCACCCGGACGCTGCTCGGCTCGGTCGCCTCCGGCATCGCGCACGGCATCCTGCGGGCCGCCGACGGTCTGCCCGGCTCCACGGTGCAGAGCATCGAGACCCTGCTCGGCGCACTCGGCCTGACCGACCTGATCGAGTTGGTGCCCGGACCGACCGGTGAGCCGACAGTGCAGCGGCGTACCTGCTGCCTCGCCTTCACCCTGCCCCGGCCGAAGGTCTGCCAGGGCTGCTGCGTCCGCTAGGTAAGGGCTGGGCAGACGCGGCTCAGTCGGTCAACGACCGGACGTCCCACACCCACACCCCACCGGTGAAGACCGGTTCGATCCCGGTCAGCTCGGTCATCCCCCGACGCAGCGCGGCCTCGTGCTCGTGTGGCCCGAGGATCACCACCCCCGCCCGCCAGTAGCGCAGGTCGTCGACCGCTCGGACCCGACTCTGCGGGGTGATCGGCGGCACCGCGCCGGTGCGCCGGATGGTGGCGAAGAAGTTGCTGGTGGGTCGCGGAACCGCGCCGAACAGCGCGACCTTCGGCGGGTCGGCGTTCGGGCGGGTGTCCGGGCCGAGGAAGTAGCCCCGTGCCAGCGGCATGTCCAGCCGGGTCGACGCGGACCAGCGCAGCGGCTCCGCGTACGTGGTGTCCGGCAACGGCAGGGTGACCACACTGCGCCCACCGCTCACGTACGGACGCCAGGCCCCACTGGTTACGAAGGTGGGGATCGGGTCGAGGCGGGCCACCGGCAGCGGGGTGGGAACGATCGGCAACAGGGCCATCGTGAGCATGGTGGCGGTGACGAAGCGGATCTGTCCCCGGGCCACCGGGTGCGCGTACGCCAGCTCGCGGGCCCGTTCGGCGCCGTAGGCGAGCAGCAGCCCGATGATCGGGGTGATCGCCAACGCCCAGCGCGTCGGCACCACCGAGTGCAGGATGGGCAGGTTCTCCAACGCCGCCCAGGGGCCCGGCACACCGGTACCCCGGTTGTTGAAGCGGACCTCCCGACCCAGTGAGAGCACCGCGAAGAGCAACCCGAGCCCGGCCAGCGCGAGCACCACTATCGAGCGGCGCAACCACCAGACCAGGGCGATCACCAGCACCACCAGTGCCCAGCCGAAGAAGCTGTTCTCCTCGGTCGGGTTCTTGGCCAGGCCCGCTGCGGTGCGCGCGTTCCCGGCGAGGGACTCCCGGGAGTACGCGACGAACGAGGCCAGGTCACTGGAGTAGCCGCGGATCAGGCGGGACAGCCCGGAGTACGCGTCCGGGCCGAAGAACTGCACGTACAGGGGGTACGCCAG
>NZ_JBEXWT010000233.1:0-1326 GCF_040629945.1 Kitasatospora sp. NPDC005856
CGCAGGTACGGCCAGAACGCGCCGTCCTCGCGGTTGGGGCCGGTGGCGAAGTGCGGGTCGATCTCGGGCAGTTCGTCGACCTCGGGGATCCGCCACGGCTCCGAGCCGTTGGCCAGGTAGCCGTCCGAGAGCAGGAACACCGGGGTGCGGTAGGTGACCGCGATACGGGCCGCCTCCAGCGCCGCGTCGAAGCACTCCGCCGCGGTGGCCGGAGCGACGATCGGCACCGGCGCCTCGCCGTTGCGCCCGAACATCGCCTGCAGCAGGTCCGCCTGCTCGGTCTTCGTCGGCAGGCCGGTCGACGGCCCGCCCCGCTGGATGTCCACGATCAGCAACGGCAGTTCCAGCGACACCGCCAGCCCGATCGTCTCCGACTTCAGCGCCACACCCGGCCCCGACGTCGTCGTCACCCCCAACGCCCCGCCGAACGCCGCGCCCAGCGCCGCACCGATCCCCGCGATCTCGTCCTCCGCCTGGAAGGTCCGCACCCCGAAGTTCTTGTGCCGGCTCAACTCGTGCAGGATGTCCGACGCCGGCGTGATCGGATACGACCCCAGATACAACGGCAGACCCGACCGCCGCGCCGCCGCGATCAACCCGTACGACAACGCCAGGTTCCCCGAGATGTTCCGGTACCGGCCCGCCGGCAACCTCGCCGGCGGCACCTCGTAGGAGACCGCGAACGACTCCGTCGTCTCCCCGAAGTTCCAACCCGCCCGGAACGCGCTGACGTTCGCCTCCGCGATCTGCGGCTTCTTCGCGAACTTCGCCCGCAGGAACGACTCCGTCCCCTGCGTCGGCCGGTGATACATCCACGACAACAACCCCAGGGCGAACATGTTCTTCGCCCGCTCCGCGTCCTTGCGCGCCAGACCGCTGTCCTTCAACGCCTCCAACGTCAGCGTCGTCAACGGCACCTTGTGCAGATGGAAACCCTCCAGCGAACCGTCCACCAGAGGATCCGCCGCGTACCCCACCTTCGCCAACGCCCGCTTCGTGAACTCGTCCGTGTTCACGATGATCTCCGCACCCCGCGGCAGATCCGCCAGATTCGCCTTCAACGCCGCCGGATTCATCGCCACCAACACGTTCGGGGCATCCCCCGGCGTCAGGATGTCGTGATCCGCGAAATGCAACTGGAACGACGACACACCCGGAAGAGTCCCGGCAGGCGCCCGGATCTCCGCCGGGAAGTTCGGCAACGTCGACAGGTCGTTACCGAACGACGCCGTCTCCGAAGTGAACCGGTCACCGGTCAGCTGCATACCGTCACCGGAATCACCGGCGAAACGAATGATCACCCGATCGAGTCTGCGGATCGGCTTG
>NZ_JBEXWT010000234.1:0-1311 GCF_040629945.1 Kitasatospora sp. NPDC005856
CTTGGGTTCTAACGGTCGTCGCAACACCCCAGCTCAAGGTGTGCGATGGACTTCAAGATCCGTAGGGACCGGAAGCCGCAGGGGCCCAGGAAGCTCCGTACCGAGCGGGAGGAATACTTCCGGCTCGTGCAGCAGGGCTACAGCAACACCGAGGCGTCCCGGCTCGTGGGCGTCCACGAGCGGACCGGCCGTGAGTGGCGCCACGGCCGGCCCGAGGGCCGTGTGAAGAGGCCGAGGCCGCCCGCGCAACCTGCGCGGGCGGCCGTTCTCCCACCGTCCGGGCCGTCCCGGTACCTGCGCGAGGACGAGCGCATCCACATCGCCGACCGGCTGCGGGAGAAGGCGACCGTCCGCGAGATCGCCGCCGAGCTGGGCCGCAGCCCGTCCACGGTCAGCCGGGAGATCCGGCGCAACCGCCACCCGGGCAGCGGAAGTTACCGGCCCCATGCCGCGCAGGCCCGCGCCGACGCCCGCCGTCCCCGGCCCAAGCCCTGCAAGATCGCGCAGAACCGGGAGCTGAGGGACTTCATCCAGCGACACCTGGACAAGAAGTGGAGCCCGGAGCAGATCTGTCAGGCTCTACGGGACACCTTCCCCGAACGGCCGGAGATGCACGTGGTCCACGAGACCGTCTACCAGGCCCTCTACTTCCAGGGCCGTGGCGAGCTCCGCCGTGAGCTCGCCGGCGCCCTGCGCACTGGGCGCGCCCGCCGCGTCCCCCACCGCCAAGCCGACGCGCGCAGGCCCAGGTTCGCCCATCCGATGGTCATGATCAGCGAACGTCCCGCCGAGGTCGCAGACCGGGCGGTTCCCGGCCACTGGGAGGGCGACCTGATCATCGGCAAGGACAACGCCTCCGCGATCGGCACCCTGGTCGAGCGCCACACCCGCTACGTGATGCTCCTGCACCTGCCGAACGGCCGCACCGCCGAGCACGTGCGCGACGCACTTGTGGAAACCGTCCACACCCTTCCCAGCCACCTGGTGCGGTCGCTGACCTGGGACCAGGGCTCCGAGATGGCCGCGCACGGCTCTTTCACCGTCGCCACCGGCGTCCCGGTCTACTTCTGCGACCCGGCCAGCCCCTGGCAGCGCGGCTCGAACGAGAACACGAACGGGCTGCTGCGGCAGTACTTCCCGAAGGGCACCGACCTGTCCGTCCACGGCCCGGAACACCTGGCCGCCGTCGCCGCCGAACTGAACGGCCGCCCACGCAAAACGCTCGGCTGGGAAACCCCAGCCGAGCGCCTGCATAAACTCATCGCGGCCTGATCAACCGACCACGTGTTGCAACGACCCCTAGAAACCGCC
>NZ_JBEXWT010000235.1:0-1301 GCF_040629945.1 Kitasatospora sp. NPDC005856
TGAGCTGCCCCGACTTCCGTGGAGTCCGCGATCGTGTGATCAGGCGGCTTGAGGGGCTTGCTCCAGTCTCGCCCAGTACGCCTGTTCGTACTCGTCGGGCGGCGTGTAGTCGAGGGCGGAGTGGAGGCGTTCACCGTTGTACCACGCGACCCACTGGAAGACGGCCCGCTCGACCTCGTCGAAGTCCCGCCAGGGTCCCTGATGTTCGATCAGTTCGGCCTTGAACGTGCCGTTCAGGGCCTCGGCCATCGCGTTGTCGTACGAGTCCGCGACGGAGCCGACGGATGCGGACGCGCCGATCTCCGCCAGTCGCTCTGTGTAGCGAATGGATACGTATTGCGACCCGCGGTCGCTGTGATGAATGAGGCCGACGTCCTTCTTGATCCTCTGCCGCCACAGCGCCATCTCCAACGCGTCCAGCGGAAGGTCGGTCCGCATGTGGGTGGCAGCCTGCCAGCCAACGATCCGGCGGGAGTACGCGTCCAGGACGAACGCCACGTACACCCAGCCCGACCAGGTACGGATGTAGGTCAGGTCGGCCAGCCACAGCTGGTTGGGCTGCTCGGCTGTGAACCGTCGGTTGACCAGGTCCGGCGGACGCGGGGCGGCCGGCTCCGGGACCGTCGCGCGGCGCCGCTGCCCTCGGATGACCCCCTCGATCCCGAGCTCGCGCATCAGCCGCTCGACGGTGCAGCGCGCCACCGCGTGGCCGGCGCGGACGAGTGCGCGGGTGACCCGGCGAGCGCCATAGGTGCGGCCGGAGTCCTCCCACACGCCAGTGACCAGCGGAATCAGTTCCTCGTCACGCACGCGGCGAGCCGATCTCGGCCGCTGCTTGCGCGCGAAGTACGTCGACGGGGACAGGCCCAGTACCCGGCAGACGGGATCGACCCCGAAGCCGTCACGCAGGTGGTCGATCACCTGCTCGGCTTCGTCCGGGGACGGTCGATCTCCTGGGCAAAAAACACCGAGGCGGCCTTGAGGATCTCGTTGGCCCGCCTCAACTCGGCGTTCTCCTTGCGGAGCTCCTTCAGCTCGTCGCGTTCGGCAGTGGTTAGGCGGTCGTCGCGCTCGCCAGCGTCGGCCTCGGCCTGGCGGACCCATGACCGCAGGGCCTCGGGGTGGATGCCCAGGTCGCGGGCGACGTGGGCCACCGGCCGCCCGGTCGAGCGAACCTCGCGGACGGCGCGCTCGCGGAGTTCATCGGGGTACTTACGGGGTGCTGGCACTGCAGGTGGTTCTCCTTACGCCTGGATCGTAACCCAGGCTTCAAGGACTCCACGAAGATCAGTGCAGCTCAG
>NZ_JBEXWT010000236.1:0-1274 GCF_040629945.1 Kitasatospora sp. NPDC005856
GGGTTGGGGGAAGCCGGCACGGAGGAGGCGTCTGCGGGGGCTGCTCCCTGTCCTGGTCCTGGCGACTGCTGTGGTCCCGGTGAGTGCAGCACGGACGGGAGAGCCAGGCACAGGGCTACTGCGGCGCAGGCCGCGGTCGCGCCCAGGACGTGCCGGCGGTGCCGGCGATGGCGGCGATGGTCGGCGCGTCGGCGGATCTCCGCAGCGGGCAGGGTCGGTGCGGGCACCTGCGTGCCGAGCAGCCGCAGCCGGTCGGCGAGGGTGTCGTGGATGGGGTCAGACACGGAGCTTCCCTTCCTCGCTGGTCGGGGTCTGGTCAGCGAGTACGGCCGCGAGCGCGGCCCGGCCGCGGGCGAGACGGCTCTTGACGGCGCTGACGCTGGCGCCGGTCTCGGCAGCGACCTGCTCGACGGAGAGGTCGCACATGTGGTGCAGGACCAGGGCGCTCCGCTGTGCCTCGGGCAGGTCGCGGAGCGCGGTGACCAGCATCAGGTGCTCCTCGGTGGGCGGCTCGACGGTGGGTGATTCCTGGCGATGGTGGCGTCCGGCCAGGTGCAAACCCCGGGCGAGACGCCGCCAGCGGGAGTGGGCCAGCCGCCGGGCCGTGGTCCGGATCCATGCCTCCGGGGCGTTGTCCGGGTCGAAGGTGCGCCTTCGGTCCCACGCGCGGATGAAGGCCTCCTGGACCACGTCCTGCGCTTCGGACCAGTTGCCGGTTATCGCGTAGAGCTGCCCGGTCAGGCGGGAGAAGGACGCCGCGTAGAACGCGTCGAACTCCTGTGGCGTCATCAAGGGCCTCTCTTCTGGGGCTGTCCGTCAGCTCGCGGCACAGGCGGTGCGCGAGGAGGCACTCCTCGGCCGCGGCGAGTCAGCCGTGCGCCCTGGGCGGAGCCTCCCGCCGTGTACGCACGAGCGCCGCCCCAGGGTTGCGCCCACCGCCTATGACCTGGATCACGTGCGCGGGGTGCGACCTGCCGGGCGTCGGGAGGCGTACAGGGGCGCGGGCATCAACCGGACGCCCGCAGGAAGGGACACGGATTCATGCGTATCCGCCCGATCATGCTCATCGCCGCCACCGCCGCAGTCGCAGCCATCGCGACCGCGGGGGGAATGGCCACCGCCGCAACCGGCACCTCCACGCCCACCCCCACGGCCACCCCCACGGCCCACGGCAAGCCCTCCGGTGCGCCCACCGCCACGGCCCACGACGCGGGCTCGGCCGGCACCTCGGTGGTCTCCGGCAGCGGCTCGTCCGTCACCCGTGAGACTGCCGA
>NZ_JBEXWT010000237.1:0-1246 GCF_040629945.1 Kitasatospora sp. NPDC005856
ACCACCACCGGCACCCTCCGCCGCAACCACGGCGGCCCATCCCAACTGGCGACCGCCCTCGCCCACACCTGGACCCACAACACCCCCACCACCAAACCCCCCACCACCACACCCACCACCCCCCACACCCCCCTCCCCACCTACCCCTTCCAACACCAGCAGTACTGGCTCCACCCGGTCGCCGACTCGGGCGACTTCGGACGGCACGGGACCGGACACCCGCTGGTGGGCGGCGCCATCGAACTGCCGGGCAGCGACGCCCTGGTGCTCACCGGGCGGATCTCCCTCGACGCCCAGCCCTGGCTGGGCGACCACGCCGTGCAGGACACCGTCCTGCTCCCCGGCACCGCGTTCCTCGACATCGCCCTGCGGGCAGCGTCCGCGGTCGGCTGCACCCATGCCGAGGACATCACCCTCGACAACCCGCTGCTCGTGCCCGAGCGCGGCACGGTCGACCTGCAGATCCAGGTCAACTCCCCCGGCGATGACGGCAGTCGGCCCTTCACGATCCATTCCCGGCTCGGCGACGCCGAGTGGATCCGGCACGCCACCGGCGTCCTCGCACCCGAGGCACCGCCGGCACCGCCGACGCCGACGCACGCGGCCTGGCCGCCCCCGACCGCCACGCGCCTGACGATCACGGACCTCTACGGGCGACTGGCCGACCGCGGCTACACCTACGGACCCGCGTTCCAGGGCCTCCGGGCCGCCTGGCAGGACGGGAACGCCCTGTACGCCGAAGTGGAGCTGACCGAGGAGGTCAGCGAGGCCGGCTTCGGCCTCCACCCGGCGCTGCTCGACGCGGCGCTCCACGCGCGACTCGCGTCCACCGGCGAGGACACCGACCTGGAGCTGCCGTTCTCCTGGTCCGGCGTCAGTCTCCACGGCTCCGGCGCGCGAGGGCTCCGCGTCCGGATGACGCTCGCGGACGACGCCACGATCGCCCTGTCCGCGACGGACCCGGACGGCAAGCCGGTCCTCACGGTCGGTGCCCTGGCCACGCGACCGGTCGACGCGGCGAAGCTGGTGTCCAACAGCTACTCACCGTTGGTGCTGGAGTGGGTCCCCGTCACCCCCGAATCCCCCACCACCGACACCCCCACCCCCGACATCCTCATCGTCCGCCCCGACGACACCACCCCCACCGGCGACCCCCTCACCGACGCCCACCAACTCGCCGAACACACCCTCACCCGCCTCCAGAACTGGCTCAACCAAGACCACCCCGACCACACCCACCTCGTCA
>NZ_JBEXWT010000238.1:0-1242 GCF_040629945.1 Kitasatospora sp. NPDC005856
TCGGCCACCGCGCCCGCCAACTCCTCGGAGGTGACCTCGACCAGCCGAAGCTCCCAGTCCAGCCCGTCCAGGCCCACGACCTGCTGGAACGGCTGGCCGTCGGCCACCGCGACCACCGTGCGGAGCACCTCGTGGCGGCCGAGCACGTCCCGCAGCGCCGCACCCAGCGCCGCCCGGTCCACCTCGCCCGACAGACGCAGCGCCACCGGGACGTTGTAGGTGGCGCTCGGCCCCTCCAACTGGTTGACGAACCACAGGCGTTGCTGAGCGAAGGAAAGCGGCAGCCGATCCGGGCGCTCGCCGGCGACCAGGGAGGCGCGGGCCTGCTCGGCCCCGCCCAGGCGGGCGGCGAGGGCTGCCGGGGTGGGCGCCTCGAACAGCGCCCGCAGCGGCACCTCCACACCCAGCACCGCGCGGATCCGACTGATCAGACGGACCGCGAGCAGCGAGTGGCCGCCCAGCGCGAAGAAGCTGTCCTCGACCCCGACCTGCTCCAGCCCGAGGACCTGCGCGAACGCCGTGCACACGAGCTCTTCTTGCAGGGTGGCCGCTGCCCGGCCCACGCCCGCCGTGTACTCCGGGGCGGGCAACGCGCGGCGGTCGACCTTGCCATTGACCGTCAGCGGAAGCGCGTCCAGCACCACCACCGCCGACGGCACCATGTACTCCGGCAACCGCCCACCGACGAACGCCCGCACCGACTCCGGGAGGACGGCCGTGTCCGCGTCCTCGGCCGGCACCACATACGCCACCAGGCGCACGTCACCGGGACTGTCCTCACGGGCGATCACCGCGGTCTGGGCGATCTGCGGGTGCCCGGCGATCACGGCCTGGACCTCACCCGGCTCAATGCGGAAACCACGGATCTTCACCTGGTCATCCACACGACCGCCGAACACCAACTGCCCGTCCACGGTCCAACGCGCCAGGTCACCCGTGCGATACAGACGCCCACCCACAGCACCGAACGGATCCGCGACGAACCGCTCCGCCGTCAGCCCCGCACGACCCAGGTACCCACGCGCCAGACCCGCACCCGCCACATACAACTCACCCACCACACCAGGCGCCACCGGCGACAGGAACTCGTCGAGCACATACACCCGCACATTCGGGTTGGGTCGGCCGATCGACGGCTCCTCGCCCACCACCAGCGCGTCGGTCACGGTCGCGCAGACCGTGGTCTCGGTCGGCCCGTAGGCGTTCACGAACTCCCGCCCCGGCGCGAACCGTTCGACCAGA
>NZ_JBEXWT010000239.1:0-1225 GCF_040629945.1 Kitasatospora sp. NPDC005856
TCGAGCCAGTAGTGCTTGTGTTGGAAGGGGTAGGTGGGGAGGGGGATGCGGTGGCGTTGTTGGTGGGAGTGGTAGGTGGTCCAGTCGGGTGTGGTGCCGGTGAGCCAGAGGGTGGCGAGGGTGCGTTGGATGGTTTCGGAGGGGGTGCGGGGGTCGCGTTTGTGGGGGAGGGAGGTGAGGGTGGTGGCTTGGGTGGCGGTGTTGGTGAGGATGCGGCGGGCGAGGCTGGTGAGGGTCTGGCCGGGGCCGATCTCGAGGAGGGTGGTGCCCGGTTCGGTGGTGGTGGTCTGGATTCCGGTGGCGTATTCGACGGTGGCGCGGATGTGGTGGCCCCAGTAGGCGGGGTCGGTGGCTTGTTCGTCGGTGATCCAGGTGCCGGTGGTGTTGGAGATGAAGGGGGTGCTCGGCGTCTGGCGGGGCACGCCGGCGACGGCGGTGGTGAATTCCGCGATCACCGGTTCCATCAGGGGGGAGTGGAAGGCGTGGGAGGTGGTGACGGGTTGGGTGGGCCAGCCGTTTTCTTCGGCGAGGGTGGTGAAGGTCTGGATGGCGTCGTGGGGGCCGGAGACGACGCAGTCGCGGGGGCCGTTGTGGGCGGCGAGTGAGAGGCCGTGGGTGAGGGCGGCTTCGATGGTGGTGCGGTCGGCCATCACGTTGAGCATGGCGCCGGGGGCCTGGGCCTGCATGAGGCGGCCGCGCAGGGCGACGAGGCGGAGGGCGTCGGGGAGGGTGAAGACGCCGGCGAGGCAGGCGGCGGTCCATTCGCCGAGGCTGTGGCCGAGCATGGCGGTGGGGGTGATGCCCCAGGAGTGCCAGAGTCGGGTGAGGGCGTATTCGGTGACGAAGAGGGCGGGTTGGGCCCACTGGGTCTGGTCGAGTCGGGGGTCCTGGGTGAAGATCACCTCGCGGATGTCCTCGCCGAGGTGTGGTGTGAGGAGTTCGGCGCATTCGTCGACGCTGCTGCGGAAGACGGGCTCGTGCTGGTAGAGGTCGTGGGACATGCCGGGGTGTTGGGAGCCTTGGCCGCTGAAGAGGTAGACCAGTGGTGTGGTCTCGCGGGTGGTGTGGCTGGTGGTGACGTGGGCGGGGTCGCGGGTTTCGAGGGCGGTGGCGATGGTGTCGGGGGTGGTGCCGGTGACGGTGCGGCGGTGTGGGAAGGCGCGGCGGCCGGTGGCCAGGGTGTAGGCGGCGTCGGCGAGGTTGGGCTGTTCGCGGCGCAGGTGGG
>NZ_JBEXWT010000240.1:0-1191 GCF_040629945.1 Kitasatospora sp. NPDC005856
CTCGCCGCAGCCGGCGCCATCGACGCCTCCACGGTGCTGCTCTGCGCCAATCCGGAGGCGGAGGCTGCCCGGTCGGTCGACGTGTTCATCGGGGTGGACACCGGACCCGAGGTGGTCACCGGGTCGACCCGGATGAAGGCGGGCACGGCGCAGAAGTTGGTGCTCAACACGTTCTCGACCGCCGTCATGGTGCGCCTGGGGCGGGTCTACTCGAACCTCATGATCGACATGGTGGCCACCAACGCGAAACTCCGCGGACGAATGATCTCAATTCTGGTCGAGGCCACCGGCTGCTCGGAGGAGATCTCCCGGCGGGCCCTCACCGAGGCCGACGGTGACCTGAAGACGGCGCTCGTCTCCCTCGTGTCCGGCGCCGAGATCGACGCCGCCCGGGCCGCGTTGGCCCGCTCGGCGGACCAGGTGCGCGGCGCCCTCGCCCTGCTCGCCTCCTAACGCCGCCCACCCCCGGGAAGCGAACGGGGCTTCGGATTGTTCATCTGGCCCGGGGGTAATAACACCCCCGTGGATGAACCGACCGGTTCACCGGTGCGTATCTGGCAGTGAGCAGGATCGCATCGTGGTGGTGACCCGGGTCGCTGTCCCCCGCGGCGGGCGGTGTTGCCATGGTGCGGTAACCCGTACGTGGTGCCCAATGGTGAGCCCACCCGATGGGGTGCTGACAGCAAACATGGACCGTGCTCTCAGCTACTACTCAGGCATTCGTGACACTTTCGACTCACGGCGAGGAATCCCCGACACGTCTCATCTGTTGTGTAGGTGTCAGCACCGATGGGCACAGCAGAAGTTACCAGGGGCTGACAGGCGTGGGAAATGGCAAGGAACCGGGCAACCGGCGCGAGCGAGGGGACCGTGGGCAACGTGGACAAGAACATCGGCATGCGAACCGACGAGGTTGCCGAGGAGCGCGACCTGGTCGGCGTCTACCTGCACGAGATCTCCCGGACGCCACTGCTGGACGCCGCCAAGGAGGTCGATCTCTCCAAGGCGATCGAGGCCGGCCTCTACGCCGAGCACCTGCTCGGTGAGGAAGCCGGTCCCGCCGGTGTCGACCGGGCCGACCTGGAGTGGCTGGACGACGACGGGGAGCCGGCGAAGGACCTCTTCATCCGCGCCAACCTCCGGCTGGTCGTGTCGATCGCCCGGCGCTACGTACGCTCCGGGATGCCCATG
>NZ_JBEXWT010000241.1:0-1187 GCF_040629945.1 Kitasatospora sp. NPDC005856
CCGGCCGATCGATGTCGATCAGGAACGGGCGGCCGTCGCGGCGGAGGTCGTGCGCTCCGACGCCGAACCCGCCGACAACAGGGCGAGGGCGTCGTCGCGGCTGTCGAAGATGGGGAAGGCCCCGTCCAGGCGCATCGTGTGCAGGACGGTGCGGACGAACCGCGACGGCGCGGCCAGGCAGAGCGTGGCCCCACGGTCCCGGGCGTCACGGTGGGCGCGGACCAGGAGGCCCAGGCCGGTGGAGTCGATGAGGTGTACCCGGCTCAGGTCGACCACGATGTTTCCGCCCATGTCAGCGGCGTGCCGCAGGGCGTTGCGCAGCGTGTCACCGGTGTCGAGATCGACGTCACCGGCGGCGGCGACAACTGTCACGTCGTCCACGTGGTCGATGCCGAGGATCCCGCCAGGACCGTGGTCCCCGCACGACGCGTGGCCGCCACCAGCGGGCGGCAGCAGGCTGCAGTGCGGGCAGCGGTGCGGGCCGGTGGCGAACGGGGAACCGCTCCACCCCTGTTCGGATACCAGGGTCCAGACGACCTCCGCGTCGGGGAGCACGCACGCGGTGGCCTTGACGGAGTCGCCGCAGGTGTCGCAGATCAGGGTCATCAGGTGGTCGTCCGGGACAACTGTCATTCTGCTGGTCCTTCCGGGGGCCGTGTCCTCGCGCGCGGTGGGACACGGCGTTCGTGCAGAGCCGGAGCTGGGCCGCTCCCGAGGCTGATGGCGCGACCCGGGGAGCGGTTAAGCCGGAGGTGGCAAGGTGCGACGCTCCGTCAGGTCGCGGCTCGCACCGAGGCGCGGCCATGAGCGACCAACGCCGGCGGTGCGGCGATGGGTTCCTGTTCCGCCGTCGGCGTGCCGGGCGGCGACGAGGGGGCGGTGTCGACAATCGGCAGGATCTGGTCCAGCCGGGCGGTGTGCAGGATGCGCCGGATGCGCGGGTTCGGGTTGCGGACGGTGAGGACCCCGTCGGCCCGGGCGAGCCGCCGGTGCACATCGAGTAGGAGGCCGATGGCGGCGGCGTCGATGTGTCGGCAGCCCGACAGGTCGACCACCACCTGTGCGGGACGCAGGGCCACCAGCCGGTCGAACACTGCCCCGGTCGCCGGCAGGCAGGCCAGGTCGAACTCGGTGACGCACACCTCGACCAGCGGCAGCGTGCACGGCGTGGTTGCCAGCGGTCCGGT
>NZ_JBEXWT010000242.1:0-1170 GCF_040629945.1 Kitasatospora sp. NPDC005856
GAGGGAGCCGCGCAGGTGCGCGGGCAGGGTCTGGATCGTGGCGACGAGGCCGTCGCGGACGGTTTCGGCGTCGTGGGCTCCGCCCGGGAGGTGGACCAGCATGGTGTAGCGGGTGCTGCGCTCGACCAGGGTGGCGATCGCGGAACGGCCGCCCGCGCCGATGATCAGGTCGCCTTCCCAGTGACCGGGCACGGCCCGGTCCTCGACGGCGGCGGGGCGGTCGCTGATCATCACCATCGGATCGATGAACCGTGGCGTGCGCCGCTCGGGGTCCCGGCGTGGCTTGCGGCGGGTGCGGCCGGACCGGACGGCTGCCTGCACTTCCCGCTTCAGGCCGCCGCGGGCCTGGAAATACAGCGCCTGGTAGATCGTTTCCACGCTCACCCGCATGCTCTCGTCGTCGGGATGCTCCATGGTCAGAGCGTGGCAGATCTGTTCCGGTGACCACCGCCTGCGCAGTCCGTCCCGGACGAAGTGACGCAGCCGGCCCTCGCGCAGCAGCTTGCGGTCCTTGGGCCGGGGTCTGCGCGCTGCCGCGGCCCGGTGGGCGGCGTAGGGCTGGTAGCCCTCGCTGCCCGAGTTCGCGTCGATCTCCCGCTTGACCGTGCTCGCCGGCCGCCCCAGAGCCTGCCCGATCGCCCGCAACGACCGGCCCAGCGCGCGAAGATCACGGATCTTCTCGCGCTCGGCCAGCGTCAGGAACCGCGGGTGAAGCTGCTTCTCCAGGGCTGTCAGGCCCACCGGTGCCGTGGTCACACCGGACATCGTGACGGTCCCCGCCGCGTAGTCGACACGGCGCCCATCGGCATAGGTACGCGAAGAGCGGGTCTTCTTGACGCCCCAGTCCCAGTCCTTGGCCGTGCGCTCGTTCACGTCGACCTGTCGGGCCGCCACCCGGCGGGCGACGCCCTGGGCCCGCAGGCGCTCGTACTCGTCGCGCCCAGGATGCCTGCGCGACAGGCGCACCGAGGTCCGTCCGGCTTTCCGGGCCCAGCCGAAGGCTGTGTTCCGGTTCACCCCCAGTTCCCGGGCCACCACGGTCACATTCCCCACAGCGTCCAGCCGCGCAAGGAAGCGATCCCTCAATCCCACAAGATCAGCACGCTCAACGCCCACGGTCCTCGCAACTCCCACAGATCGCGGGTGTTGCGAGGACCGTTAGAACCCAAG
>NZ_JBEXWT010000243.1:0-1148 GCF_040629945.1 Kitasatospora sp. NPDC005856
CCGTCGGTGCAGGTCGGGGCGGGTTACGGCAGGTTGCGGGCCATCACGATCCGCTGGACCTGGTTGGTGCCCTCGTAGATCTGCGTGATCTTCGCGTCCCGCATCATCCGCTCCACCGGGTAGTCCCGCGTGTACCCGTAACCACCCAGCAACTGCACCGCGTCCGTGGTCACCTCCATCGCCACGTCCGAGGCGTAGCACTTGGCCGCCGCGCCGAAGAACGTCAGGTCCGCGTCCCCGCGCTGCGACTTGGCCGCCGCGACGTACGTCATCTGCCGCGCCGCCTCCAGCTTCATCGCCATGTCCGCCAGCATGAACTGGACGCCCTGGAACTCCGCGATCGCCTTCCCGAACTGCCGGCGCTCCCGCACGTAACCCTTGGCGTAGTCCAGCGCGCCCTGCGCGATGCCCACGGCCTGCGCGGCGATGGTCACCCGGGTGTGGTCCAGCGTCCGCATCGCCGTCGCGAAACCCGTGCCCTCCTCGCCGATCATCCGGTCCGCCGGGATCCGCACGTTGTCGAAGTACACCTCACGCGTCGGCGAGCCCTTGATGCCCAGCTTCTTCTCCGGAGCACCGAACGACACCCCCTCGTCGCCCTTCTCCACCACGAACGCCGAGATGCCCTTCGAGCGCTTCTCCGGATCCGTGACGGCCATCACCGTGTAGAACTCCGACACCCCCGCGTTGGTGATCCAGCGCTTCACCCCGTTCAGCACCCAGAAGTCCCCGTCCCGCACCGCCCGGGTCTTCATCCCCGCCGCGTCCGAGCCCGCCTCCGGCTCCGACAGGCAGTACGAGAACATCCCCTCACCACGCGCCAGAGCCCCCAGGTACTTCGCCTTCAGCTCCCGCGAACCCGACAGCTGCACCGGCAGCGACCCCAGCTTGTTCACCGCCGGGATCAACGAGGACGACGCACACACCCGCGCCACCTCCTCGATCACGATCACCGTCGCCAGCGCGTCCGCCCCCGCACCCCCGAACTCCTCCGGCACGTGCACCGCGTGCAGGTCACTGCCCCGCAACGCCTCCAGCGCCTCCTGCGGGAACCGCCCCTGCTCGTCCACCTCCGCCGCGAACGGAGCGATCTTCGCCTCGGCCAGCGAACGCACCGCCTCACGGAGCATCCCGTGCTCCTCGGAGAT
>NZ_JBEXWT010000244.1:0-1132 GCF_040629945.1 Kitasatospora sp. NPDC005856
CTGCCACTGTCCGGTTGCTCCGGCTGGTCGCAGACTGGTCTCTGTCCGGTGCGCACCGGCGGCGAAACCGACAGCAATCATGCGAAAGCGAGCGCCGCCATGGAGTTCCTGTTCTTCCTCCTGTTCCTCGTCCTGCTCGTCGCCGCCTCGGCGGCCGGCCTCACCGTCGACAGCCACGACTCGGCCGACTGGAAGCCCAGCGACGACGGCCGCCGCTGGCGGTCACGTACCAACTGATGTGATTGGCGTTGTTTGCCCAGAAAATCCTCGGCGGGACCGCGCGAAAAGGTGCGGCCCCGCCGACGGAGGCCAGCAGACGTACGGCAGGCTAGGAGTCATGGCTGACGGCTCCTGGTACGACGCCGACATCGACCACGTGATCATCTCTGAGGCGCAGATCCGCGAGAAGACGGCGGAGCTGGCCAAGCAGGTCTCCGCCGACTACGCCCACGTGGGCGACGGGCTGCTGCTGGTGTGCGTCCTCAAGGGTGCGGTGATGTTCATGGCGGACTTCGCCCGGGCGCTGGGCCGCAACGGCCCGCCGGCGGAGCTCGACTTCATGGCCATCTCGTCCTACGGCCAGGGCACCACCTCCTCCGGTGTCGTCCGCATCCTCAAGGACCTGGACCGCGACATCGCGGGTCGGCACGTGGTCGTCGTCGAGGACATCGTCGACTCCGGCCTGACGCTCTCCTGGCTGCTGCGCTACCTCGAGTCCCGGTCGGCGGCGAGCGTCGAGGTGGTCGCGCTCTTCCGCAAGCCGGACGCGGTGAAGGTGCCGGTCCCGGTGAAGTACGTCGGCTTCGACATCCCCACCGAGTTCGTGGTCGGGTACGGCCTCGACTTCGGTGAGCGCTACCGGGAGTTGCCCTACGTCGGGGTGCTCAAGCCCGAGGTCTACGCCCGCTCCTGACGACGGGTCCCACCCCGTCGGGGTGGCCCCTCGGGCGTAATGAGCCCAACTCGCATCGGCATCCATCAAGCCGACGTTCAGCGCGCTCTCAGCTGATGCGGTTACCGTGTAGCACGGTGGCCCGGAGGTTACTCCGCGCTCGACCCCCTCGATCGCGTGACCGGGCGCTCGGGTGGCCGAGCCGGACTCCCCGCCACGCCGGCTCCACCCGGACTCGCC
>NZ_JBEXWT010000245.1:0-1130 GCF_040629945.1 Kitasatospora sp. NPDC005856
GGGTACGGCGCTCGTGCCATCGAGTTGAGAAGGTGCCCGGCCGGATCGTTTCCGGCGGGCGGCTCGAACGAGCCCGGCAGCGGTCTCGCGTCCGCGATGCGGTCGAGTCGAAGGGTTCGTTCCTCGCCGATCTCCGGATCGACCCCGGTGACGTACCACCGGCCGGCATGGTTGACCAGTCCGAACGGATGCAGCACGCGGACGCTGCGCCGGCCGTCGCCCGAGGTGTACTGCACCGAGATCGGCCGGTGATGGCGGACCGCCTCGGCGACGGCGAGCAGTACCTCGGTCTGCGGCGCGGGGAAGTCACCGGGTTCGGCGGTGAAGGCGAGGGACTGGAGTGCGGCGTCCAGTCGGTCCGCCGTCCGTGGCGGCAGGACGCGACGGATCTTCGCGGCGGCTGTCTCGCCCGCCGTGTCCGTTGCCGTCGCCAACCCGGCACGGCGGCCGGCGATCAGGCCGAGGAGGACGGCGAGGGCCTCGTCGTCGTTGAACATCAGCGGCGGCAGGCGATAGCCGGCGGCGAGCCGATACCCGCCGTAGCGACCGCGCACCGACTCGACCGGCAGGTCCAGGTCGACCAGGTGGCTCACGTAGCGCCGCACCGTGCGCGGTTCGACACCGAGGCGCTCGGCAAGCTCGGCCATCGTCCGGACGCCGCCGGACTGCAGGAGCTCCAGCAGTGCGAGTACCTGCGCTGTCGGTCGTGCCACGGTCCGAATTTATCAAAATACTGGCCCAAATCTGTCCAGTATTCGCTCTAGCGTGATCTCGACGGACCCTTAGCGACCGCTTTGAGCAGGGAGAAGACATGGACTTCGTCTCGATCCGCATCATCACCGACGAGATCAACCGCCTGGTCGGCTTCTACGAGAAGATCACCGGCGTGCAGGCGACCTGGGGCAACGAGGACTTCGCCGAATTGCGCACCGCCCACGGCACGCTGGCGATCGGCAGCACCCGCACCGTCGCACTGTTCGCGCCCGGCTCGGCCCGTCCGGCCGACAACCGCAGCGTGATCATCGAGTTCCGCGTGGAGGACGTCGACGCGCTGTACGAGAAGCTGAAGAGCGTGGTGGACGACTTCGTGAACGAGCCCACGACCATGCCCTGGGGTAACCGAGCCCTGC
>NZ_JBEXWT010000246.1:0-1119 GCF_040629945.1 Kitasatospora sp. NPDC005856
CCCCGGGTGCCCTGGGTATCGAGCTGCGCCGGGTGCTGCGCAACCGCCGCACCCTCGCCTTCACGCTGATCATGCCGGGCGTCTTCTTCCTCATCTTCGGTCTGCCGCAGGGCGGGCAGTCGTTGGACAACGGCCGCCCGGTGACGGCGTACGTCATGATCAGCCTGGCCGTGTACGCGGCCATGGTGGCGACCACCAGCGTCGGTGGTGCGGTGGCCACCGAACGGGCGCTGGGCTGGAGCCGATAGTTGCGGCTCACCCCGCTGCGCCCGGCGGCGTACGTGGCGACCAAGCTGATCACCGCGATGAGCCTGGGCCTGCTCGCGGTCGTCATCGAGTTCCTGGTGGGCGCCGTGGCCGGCGTTCGCGTCCCGGCGTACGTCTGGCTGCTGTCCGGGCTCGCCGCCTGGGTCGGCTCGCTGGTCTTCGCCGCGTTCGGTCTGTTCATCGGGTACCTGGCGCCGGCCGAGAACGTCATGCAGATCATCGGTCCGGTGCTGGCGGTGCTGGCCATGTTCGGCGGGCTGTTCGTCCCGGTCGAGGTGCTGCCGGACGTGCTCCAGCAGGTCGCGACGTTCACCCCGGTGTACGGCATGGGTGTGCTGGCTCGCGCCCCCCTCACCGGCGACGGGGTGAGCATGGCGGCGGTGGTCAACCTCGTCGTCTGGGCACTGGTCTTCGGCGTCGGCGCGGCCCGGCTGTTCCGCCGGGACACCGCGCGGGTCTGAACGGCCGGGCGGTTAGCGTGATCCCGATGGACCTCTCGACGGGGCAGCCCTGGCAGGTGAGCCGCCACTGGCGGTACACCGGCTGGCTGCTGGCCGCCGTCTGGCTGTTCTTCCTCAACGTGCCGCTCGCCACCGCGCTGCACCAGCCGGAGCTGTGGCGGCGGATCGTCGGTGTGTCGACCCTGGTCGTCTTCAGCGTCGGTTACGTGCTGCTGTTCCAGTGGGCCCGCAAGCTGCGCCAGTCCCTGCGGCCGATCCCGGTGGGCCGGGCGCGGGCCGGGCTGGCGTTGCTGCTCGCTGTGGGTCTGGCCAGCCTCCCGGGCGCCGGCGGGGACTGGCTGGCCACTCTGGTCTACGTGGCCGCGGCGGCGGTCTTCCTGCTGCCGCAGTG
>NZ_JBEXWT010000247.1:0-1109 GCF_040629945.1 Kitasatospora sp. NPDC005856
CCGAGCAGCGCGTCGGCGGGCACCCGCACGTCGTCCAGGTAGAGCAGGAACTGGTTCTCCGGAGACACGATCTCCATGTCCAGCTTGGACCGGGTCAGCCCGGCCGCGTCGGTCGGCACCAGGAACAGCGCCGGCTTGAGCTTGCCGGTCGAGGAATCCTCGGTACGCGCCACCACCAGCACGTGCCCGGCCTCGTCGACTCCGGAGATGTAGCACTTGCGACCGTTGAGCACCCAGTCGCCACCGTCGCGCCGGGCCACCGTGCCGAGCCGGTGGAAGTTGGAACCGGCCTCCGGCTCGGTGATCGCGAAGACGATCTTCTGGGAGCCGTCGGCCAGGCCCGGCAGGTGCCGTTTGCGCTGCTCCTCGGTGCCGTGTCGGTTGATCACGGTCGCCGCGATGGCTGGGGAGACCACCAGCAGCAGCAACGGGCAACCGGCCGCCGCCAACTCCTCGCAGACGATGGCCAGTTCGGTGATGCCGCCGCCCCCGCCGCCGTACTCGGTGGGGATGTTGACCCCCAGGTAGCCGAGCCGTCCCGCCTCGGCCCACAACTCGGTGGTGTGCTCACCGGCCTTCGCCTTCTCGACGAAGTAGCCGTGGCCGTAGCGGCGGCCCAGGGCCCGCACGGCGTCGCGCAACTGGTCCTGTTCGGGGGTGAGGTCGAAGGTCATCGGGGGTCCTCCTCGGGATTCGACGGCTCCAGATCGGCGGATGCGGGGGAGCTGTCGATGACGGCCAGCACTGCGCCCGCCTGCACCTGACCACCGGTCGGCACCGGCAACTCGGCGACCACACCGTCGATCGGGGCGAGCACGGGATGTTCCAGCTTCATCGCTTCCAACGTGAGCAGCGGATCGCCGGCCGTGACCCGCTGGCCGACCTGGACGTGCACCCGGGTCACCGCGCCGGGCAGCGGCGCGAGCAGCGACCCCGCACCCACTTCCGTCGTGGGCAGCGGAAGGCGCGGCAGCTCGGTCAGGCTCGCCGCCCCGTCCGGGCCGTCCACGAAGACAGCCGACCCCACCCGGTGTACGCGGTACCCGCGCCGAACCCCGTCGACGTCGAGCACCACCCGGTCCGCTGCGGCCTGAACCAGCGCCACTGCC
>NZ_JBEXWT010000248.1:0-1105 GCF_040629945.1 Kitasatospora sp. NPDC005856
GCTCAGCACCCCATGAAGACACCTGATCCATAGTCACCACACCAGGATCAGTACCGCCGAGATCACCCACAAGGCAAGTGCCGCTGTAGTACTAGGCCCCGGCCGCACCGGCCGCAGGGACCCGAGGGTGCGCCGCAACCACTTCTGACGGACCTCCCGACCACCAGGAACGGGTGTGTCCAGTGAACGGCTCCGGCTCACTTTCGGTGGTGACGTACGGTGGCGCGTACTACTTGCAGTGATCTGCCCGGTTCAGGCCGGAAGCCTGAACCGGGAGCTTGAACGTGTCACAGGGAGTGGCGGCGGCCCTGGGCAGATGCCCGAGTCGCTCTACCAGGCACGTCGGCCATGACTCTGCGTCACCACCGAAAGTGGGCCGGAGCCGTTGGCTGGACAGGCCCCGAGTCGGGGCGGCGCTCCGGCTGGAGTCCCCCCGGGGGGCGGGGCGGGTCGTTCTGGCGGGCGGTGGAGGTGGTGTGTCATCGGCAGGGGTGGTGTGAAACGTGGCGACGATGGCGTCGGTGGAGCAGCCCTGAGTATGGGCCGCGGGCTGCCCGACGGCGGCCTGCGACTCCTTTCACTGCTGGTAGGCCTCCAGGCAGGCGGTGAAATCGTCACTGCACCCGTTCATGCACGCGTCGTACTCCGTGAGGTCGGGTGGCAGGATCGTGGAGTTGCATCTGCGTTCGCATGTGTCAAGGCGTTCGGAGCAGGTAGGGATGTGCCACATGGGGACGATCCGGTCGGTGGTGCTGCAGGGGCCCGGTGGGCCCGTCCTGTAGCAGCCGGTGTTGCGATAGACGGATGCTTCAGCATTGAACCCGGGCATAGTCATGATCGTGCTCCCGTCTGGGGCGCCGAGCACGGGAAGCCCTCGGACACCGGTCGGCCGATGCCGACGGGCAGTACACCCGAGTGCCGTCCGCGAGACCGGCCCTCCCTGCCAAGGCTACGCTGCGCGTCCGTGTGATGGTGGTAGTGGTGCGGGCGAGGGTGAGCCAGAGCCGAAGACCCGTACAGACCCTCCGGACGGCCAGGAGCGGCCGGTGAGCCGACCTCCGCCAGCACCTCGTCCACCCGGCCCAGTGGGATGCGGTTGCTGCGG
>NZ_JBEXWT010000249.1:0-1104 GCF_040629945.1 Kitasatospora sp. NPDC005856
GTCGTCGGGGCGGACGATGAGGATGTCGGGGGTGGGGGTGTCGGTGGTGGGGGATTCGGGGGTGACGGGGACCCACTCCAGCACCAACGGTGAGTCCGGCGGGCCGCCCGCGGTGGTGGCCAGGTCCGGTGCGGTGAGCGCGCGGCTGGTGACCGAGCCGATGCTGAGCAGGGGCGCTCCGGTCGTGTCCGCCACACCGGCGGACAGGGTGCCGTCGGCCCGGGCGGCCAGGCGGATCCTGGCCGCGGCGGCGCCGGTCGCGTGCAGTGTCACGTCCGTGAACCGGCTCGGGAACGCGATCTCCTCGGACTGACCGGCCAGGACACCGTCCAGCGCGGGCGCCAACAGCGCCGGGTGGAGCCCGAATCCGTCCGGGGTGGCGTCCTCCGGAAGGGCCGTCTCGACGTGCCCGTCGGAGTACCCGCGGATGCTCCGGAAGGCCCCGCTGTGGTCGTAGCCGGCCGCGGCGAGCCGTTCGGCCAGCTGGTCGGGCTCGGCTCCGGCGGCCCGGCCGTCGCCGGTCTCGGCGGCCTCGCCCGAGGAGCTCAGCACACCGGCGGCGCGGCGCGTCCAGCCGTCGGCCTGCCGGGTGTGCACATGGACGGCGTGCTTCCCGTCCTCGTCCGCGCCGGACACGTGGACGCGCAGGTCGACCCCACCGTCCTCCGGCAGGACGAGCGGCCTGTCCAGGGCGAGTTCGTCGAGGTGGTGCAGGCCCAGGCGGTCCCCGGTGGACAGCACGAGGTCGAGCACGGCCACCGCCGGCAGGACCGTCGTGTCCTGGAGCACGTACCCCGCCAGCCAGGGGTGGGTCTCCACACCGATCCGACCGGTCGCCACCACGCCCTGGCCCTCGGGCAGTTCCACCACGGCGGCGAGCAACGGGTGCGTGGCGTCGTCCAGTCCGGCCGACGCGGCGTCCTCGAGGCCCGCTCCGGCTGCCGCTTCCAGCCAGTACTGCTGGTGTTGGAAGGGGTAGGTGGGGAGGGGGGTGTGGGGGGTGGTGGGTGTGGTGGGTGTGGTGGTGGGGGGTTTGGTGGTGGGGGTGTTGTGGGTCCAGGTGTGGGCGAGGGCGGTCGCCAGTTGGGATGGGCCGCCGTGGTT
>NZ_JBEXWT010000250.1:0-1100 GCF_040629945.1 Kitasatospora sp. NPDC005856
GCCGGTGACGGCCGGCGCGGAGCGGCCGAGGGTCCGGTCCCGGACCGACGGGCCCGGACCACCGTGCGCCGGGCGGACGGACGGGCCGCCGCCCGTACGCCGGGCGCACGGTCCCGCGCGGGGCTACGCGGGGCCGCGCGTTGCTGCACCCGGCGGGCCGCCGACGGCCCCGCCGGTCAGATCACGCCCGCCTGCCGGGCCGTCTCCTCGAAGGCGCGGGCCACCGGGCTGCCGCGGTAGGGCGTGAGGCGGCGGTGGAAGTCCCGGACGTACTCCAGCGAGCGGGCCGAGCGCATCTCCCCCGCCGCCCGCAGCGCGTCGGTGGCCATGGTGCAGGCCTCGTCGAGGTCTCCCATGCCGAGCCGGGCGGTGGCCAGCACCAGACGGCAGAAGATCCGGCTGCGGGCGTAGGCGGGCGAGCGCAGCCGCAGCGACTTCTCGGCGTGCTGCGCGGCCGTCCGCCACTGCTGGAGGTCGCGGTAGCAATGGGCGAACTCGTCGGAGAGCTGGGCCTCGTCGAAGTACCGCGCCCAGGAGGGCAGTTCGTCGCCGGTCCGGGCCGCCGCCAGGGCGCGCTCGGCGCGCACCAGGGCGGTGGTGCAGGACCGGACGTCGCCCAGCAGGCCGTGCCCGCGCGCCTCGGCGGCGTGCATCAGCGACTGGACGACCGGCGGCACGGCGGTGCCCACGCCCTGCTGGGCGACCCGGGCCAGCTGGACCGCCTCCCGGCCGTGGCCCAGGTGGACGGCCTGCTGGCTCATCGTCACCAGCACGTAGCCGCCGAGCGCGCGGTCCCCGGCGGCCTGGGACAGGCGCAGCGCCTGGACGAAGTAACGCTGGGCGAGGCCGTGCGCGGCGATGTCGAAGGACGTCCAGCCGGCCAGCCTGGTGAGGTCGGCGACCGCCCCGAACAGGGCCCGGCCGATCTGCTCCCCGTAGCGGCCGCGCAGCATCGGCTCGGCCTCGCTCTCCAGGTAGCGGACCAGCGCCTGGCGGGCGTGGCCGCGCCGGGGCCTCGGGCCCGTCTCCGGGCGGGGATCGGACGGCTCAGGCGTGCCGGCGGATCTCCACGGTGCGGAACCGGTTGGCGACGAAAGCGC
>NZ_JBEXWT010000251.1:0-1091 GCF_040629945.1 Kitasatospora sp. NPDC005856
GGTTCAGCGTTGGCGCTTCAAAGCGGGTACGGGAATATCAACCCGTTGTCCATCGACTACGCCTGTCGGCCTCGCCTTAGGTCCCGACTTACCCTGGGCAGATCAGCTTGACCCAGGAACCCTTGGTCAATCGGCGCAAGAGTTTCCCACTCTTGTATCGCTACTCATGCCTGCATTCTCACTCGTATACCGTCCACGACTCGATTCCTCGGCCGCTTCACCCGGCACACGACGCTCCCCTACCCATCACAGCAGGCGTTGGCCCTTCATGCTGCAATGACACGACTTCGGTGATGTGCTTGAGCCCCGCTACATTGTCGGCGCGGAATCACTTGACCAGTGAGCTATTACGCACTCTTTCAAGGGTGGCTGCTTCTAAGCCAACCTCCTGGTTGTCTCTGCGACTCCACATCCTTTCCCACTTAGCACACGCTTAGGGACCTTAGTCGGTGTTCTGGGCTGTTTCCCTCTCGACCATGGAGCTTATCCCCCACAGTCTCACTGCCACGCTCTCACTTACCGGCATTCGGAGTTTGGCTAAGGTCAGTAACCCGGTAAGGCCCATCGCCTATCCAGTGCTCTACCTCCGGCAAGAAACACGTGACGCTGCACCTAAATGCATTTCGGGGAGAACCAGCTATCACGGAGTTTGATTGGCCTTTCACCCCTAACCACAGGTCATCCCCCAGGTTTTCAACCCTGGTGGGTTCGGTCCTCCACACGGTCTTACCCGCGCTTCAACCTGCCCATGGCTAGATCACTCCGCTTCGGGTCTTGGGCATGCAACTCAACCGCCCTATTCGGACTCGCTTTCGCTACGGCTACCCCACACGGGTTAACCTCGCTACACACCGCAAACTCGCAGGCTCATTCTTCAAAAGGCACGCAGTCACGGCCCACCAGCAAGCTGATGAACGACGCTCCCACGGCTTGTAGGCACACGGTTTCAGGTACTATTTCACTCCGCTCCCGCGGTACTTTTCACCATTCCCTCACGGTACTATCCGCTATCGGTCACTAGGGAATATTTAGGCTTAGCGGGTGGTCCCGCCAGATTCACACGGGATTTCTCGGGCCCCGTGCTACTTGGG
>NZ_JBEXWT010000252.1:0-1080 GCF_040629945.1 Kitasatospora sp. NPDC005856
TCCCGTTGACCGAGAAGGTCGACGTCAACGGCCCCGACCGGCACCCGCTCTACGCCGCGTTGGTGCAGACTCCGGACGCCGACGGGCACACCGGTGACGTGCGGTGGAACTTCGAGAAGTTCCTGGTGGCCCCGGACGGCTCGGTCGCCGCCCGCTTCGCCCCCACCGTCGAGCCCGGCTCGGACGAGCTACGCACCGCCATCGATAAGACCCTCCCCGCCTCCTGACACCCCAGGGCGCCGCGCGTGCCGCCCTGATCACGCTCGAACATGGATGTAGTGGCCTCCCGGCTTCCGGACGCCACCACATCCCGGATCAAGCACGATCTTGCGCCCGAGGGCGGCCGGGCCGACACCGCACGGCGGCCGGCACGAACCGCTGGCCACCGGAGAGTGGCACGTCACCGGAGAGCCGGTCGGCGACCAGCGTGAGCAGTACGTTGTCCAGGACGGGTGCGGCGCCACCAGGCACCCGCCGGGAAGGCGAGGTCGCGAGCAGCCCCCCGCCGGGGTGACCGGAATAACCCACCAGGCTGGTCGGGAATGCGTCGCGGGTGGACGGAGTTGGGAACGAGCATGACAACTGTGGGACTGATCGGCAGTGGCAACATCGGCGGCACCGTGGCCCGGCTTGCCGTCGACGCCGGCTACGACGTGGTGCTGAGCAACTCGCGCGGCCCGGAGACCCTCACCGACCTGGTCGAGGCCCTGGGCGGGCACGCCAGCGCCGGCACCGCGCAGGACGCAGCACAGGTGGGTGACCTGGTGGTGGTCAGCGTGCCGCTGAAGGCGTACCGCGCGGTGCCCGTGGAGCCACTGGCCGGCAAGGTCGTCATCGACACCAACAACTACTACCCGCAGCGCGACGGGGCCTTCCCGGAGCTGGACTCCGGCGAGATCACCAGCAGTGAGCTGCTGCAGCGGCACCTGCCGCAGTCGCGGGTGGTCAAGGTCTTCAACAACATCTACTTCAAGGGCCTGGCCGCGCTCTCCCGGCCGTCCGGTGCGGCCGACCGCAGCGCCCTCGCGATCGCCGGTGACGACGCCGACGCGAAGGCCGAGGTGACCGCCTTCCTGGACC
>NZ_JBEXWT010000253.1:0-1072 GCF_040629945.1 Kitasatospora sp. NPDC005856
GGTTACATTCCGAACCCGGAAGCTAAGCCTCACAGCGCCGATGGTACTGCAGGGGGGACCCTGTGGGAGAGTAGGACGCCGCCGAACAATCATTCAAGGCCGCGGCCCCAGCGACTCGCTGGGGCCGCGGCCTTTTTGTGTTTTGCGAACGTGAAGAAGACCGGCAGAACGGGACTTCCGCCCAGACGCGGACGGTCCCGGCATGCCGGACAATGGAGAAGGTACGCAGGCCAGCAGGCCGGCGTCGAAACCGTGTGGCGGGCAGCGGAGTTGCATGCTCCGCCAGCGGTGGAGCTGAAGCAGCAGAAGGAGTCACCACGATGTCGAACCAGCCCCAGGACCGTCCCGAGCGCCGATCGGACGACGGCCGAGGCTACGAGCCCCGGTCCCGCGGGGGCTCGTCCAACGACCGTGGCGGCTTCCGTCGCGATGACCGCCGTGACGACCGTTCGTCCGGTGGCTTCCGCCGCGACGACCGCCCCTCCGGTGGGTTCCGCCGTGACGACCGTGACGACCGTCCGCGTCGTGACGACCGCCCGTCGGGCGGCTACGGCCGTGACCGCGATGACCGTGGTGGCGACCGCGGCGGCTTCCGTCGTGACGACCGCCCCTCGGGCGGTTTCAACCGTGACCGCGGCGACCGCCCGTCGGGCGGCTACGGCCGTGACCGCGATGACCGTGGTGGCGACCGCGGCGGCTTCCGTCGCGACGACCGCCCGTCCGGCGGTTTCAACCGTGACCGCGGCGACCGCCCCTCCGGCGGTGGCTTCCGTCGTGACGACCGTCCGGCCGGCGGTGGCTTCCGCCGGGACGACCGCCCCTCCGGTGGCTTCCGCCGTGACGACCGTGACGACCGTCCGCGTCGTGACGACCGCCCGTCGGGCGGCTACGGCCGTGACCGTGACGACCGTGGTGGCGACCGCGGCGGCTTCCGCCGTGACGACCGCCCCTCCGGTGGCTTCAACCGTGACCGTGACGACCGTGGTGGCGACCGCGGCGGCTTCCGTCGCGACGACCGCCCGTCCGGCGGTTTCAACCGTGACCGCGGCGACCGCCCCTCCGGCGGTGGCTT
>NZ_JBEXWT010000254.1:0-1056 GCF_040629945.1 Kitasatospora sp. NPDC005856
GGCGCGGCGGACTCCTTCGACGTCTTCGGGTACGTCTCGCTGCTGCGCCGGTTGCACCGGTTGGAACCGACGTCGGTCTACGCCCCGGAGTTCCGCCGGGAGTTGGAGGAGCCGGTGGCCGGCGCCATCGAGGTGCTGCCCTCGGTCCGGCTGGTGGTGACCGAGGGCAACTACCTGTTGTTGCGGGATTTCCCCTGGCAGGAGATCCGACCGCTGCTGCACGAGGCGTGGTTTCTCGACCTGGAGGCCGAGGTGCGGCACCGCCGGCTGACCGCGCGGCACGAGGCGTTCGGTAGGTCCCCGGAGCAGGCGCGGGCGTGGGCGCTGGGTAGCGACGAGGCGAACGCGGCCCTGATCACCCCCACCGCCGACCGGGCTGACCTGGTGGTCCGCCTGTCGGAGCCCCCGCCGGCCTGACCACGGGCCAGCCGGGACGCGCTACTGCTCGACGCCGCGTCCCGGGCGGCTCATGTCCCCGGTGCCGGGCGTCCCGGCGGCGAGGCCGTACCGCAGGAGCACCGCGCCCCTGCCGGAGGTGGCTGGCGGTTCGAGCAGGGTCAGGTTCGCGGGCACCGCGCCGCCGTCGAACACCTTCTTGCCGACGCCCAGCACGATGGGGAAGATCCACAGGTTGAGCTGGTCGAAGAGGCGCTCGTGCAGCAGCGACTGCACCAGGTTCAGGCTGCCGATCACGTGGACCTTCTCGTGCTTGTCCCGCACCGCCCGGACGGCGGTCGCCAGGTCGGGTCCGAGGTGTGTCGAGCCCTCCCAGCCCAGATCCGGGTTGCCGCGTGAGGCGACGTACTTCGGGATGCTGTTGAACAGGGTGGCGATTCCGCCGTCGACGCCGTCGGCCTGGTGCGGCCAGTAGGCGGCGAAGATGTCGTAGGTCCGGCGGCCCAGGAGCAGCGCGTCCATGCCCCGCATGCCGTCCATGACCTGGCGGCCGCCCGTCTCGTCGAACAGGGGCGCCTGCCCCCCTCCGTACGGGAAGCCTTCGGGGTCCTCCTCGGGACCACCCGGCGCCTGGGCGACCAGGTCGAGTGTCGCGAACAG
>NZ_JBEXWT010000255.1:0-1049 GCF_040629945.1 Kitasatospora sp. NPDC005856
CGCCCTGCCGTTGTCGGTGCTGGCGTACTGGTTCCGTCCGCTCGCCGGCCCGATCCTCGCTGTCAGCGGGGTGGTCTACACCATCCCGTCCCTGGCGCTCTTCGCGTTCATCGCCCCGTACCTGGGCACCGGTGCGACAACGGTGCTGGTCGGGCTGGTCCTCTACGCGCTGCTGCTGATCGTGCGCAACGTGGTGGCCGGTCTCAACCAGGTGCCGCCGGAGGTTCGCGAGGCCGCCGAGGGCATGGGTTACGGCAGGTGGAGGCGCCTGTTCCGGATCGATCTGCCGCTGGCGCTGCCGGGCATCGTGACCGGCGTACGGCTGGCGACCGTCTCGACGGTGGCGCTGGTCACGGTCGGGGTGCTGGTCGGGCACGGCGGGCTCGGGCAGTTGATTTTCGCGGGCTTCCAGAACAACCTCTACAAGGCCGAGATCATGACCGCCGCGCTGCTCTGCGTGGCGCTCGCGGTAGTGCTCGACCTGCTGCTCATCCTGGTCGCCCGGCTGGTGACCCCCTGGTCCCCCCGGAGGGCGCGGTGATCATGGCGGCGAACCCGATCGGGCAGGCGATCACCTGGATCAACGACCCGCTGAACTGGACCAACCCGGGCGGCATGCTGGACCGGCTCGGCGAGCACCTGACGATCTCCGCCCTGGCGGTGGCGCTCGGGTGCCTGGTGGCCTGGCCGCTCGGGCTCTGGCTCGGGCACCTCGGCCGAGGTGGCGGCCTGGTGGTGCTGATCTCCAACGCGACCCTGGCCATCCCCACCCTGGCGTTGCTGACCATCCTGCCGGTGGTCTTCGCCAGCGGCTTCGGGAAGACGCCGGTAGTGGTGGCGCTGGCCGTCTTCGCCGTGCCGCCGTTGCTGGCCAACGCGTACACCGGGGTGCGGCAGGCGGACCCGGAGGCCCGGGACGCGGCCCGGGGGATGGGTCTGTCCAGCGCGCAGTTGCTGCGCCGGGTGGAGTTGCCGCTGGCCGTGCCCTATCTGGCGGCCGGCTTCCGGACCGCAGCGGTTCAGGTGATCGCGACCGCCGCGCTGGCGTC
>NZ_JBEXWT010000256.1:0-1048 GCF_040629945.1 Kitasatospora sp. NPDC005856
GACCCGCACACGCTGGCCAGGCCCTGGGCGGTGCCCGGCACACCCGGTCTGGAGCACCGGATCGGCGGCATCGAGAAGCAGGACGGCACCGGCAACATCTCCTACGACCCGGCCAACCACGACTTCATGGTCCGCACCCGCCAGGCCAAGATCGACGGCATCACCGTCAAGCCGGTCGAGGTCGACGACCCCAGCGGCGAGGCCCGCGTCCTGGTGCTGGGCTGGGGCTCGACCTACGGGCCGATCACCGCCGCGGTGCGCCGCCTGCGCGCGGACGGCGGCGAGATCGCCCAGGCCCACCTGCGCAACCTCAACCCCTTCCCGGCCAACCTCGGGCAGGTGCTGCGCAGTTACGAGAAGGTCATCGTGCCGGAGATGAATCTGGGGCAGTTGGCGTTGTTGTTGCGGGCGAAGTACCTGGTGGACGCGGAGTCGTACAACCAGGTGCGGGGGTTGCCGTTCAAGGCGGCCCAGTTGGCGGACGTGCTGTGGGCCGCGATCGGCACCCTGGACGAGGAGGACCACCGATGAGCGAGCGTGACGAGCGAGGATTCCCGTCGCTGCGGCTGGTGCCCAGGGCCGAAGGCCCGCAGAGCGCCCGGGACTTCAAGACCGACCAGGAGGTGCGCTGGTGCCCGGGCTGCGGGGACTACGCGATCCTGGCCGCCGTGCAGTCGTTCATGCCGGAGCTGGGCATCAAGCGCGAGAACACGGTGTTCGTGTCGGGCATCGGCTGCTCGTCGCGGTTCCCGTACTACATGAACACCTACGGGGTGCACTCGATCCACGGCCGCGCGCCGGCGATCGCGACCGGGCTGGCCACCGCCCGCCAGGACCTGAGCGTGTGGGTGGTGACCGGTGACGGTGACGCGCTGTCGATCGGTGGCAATCATCTGATCCACGCGCTGCGGCGGAACGTCAACCTGAAGATCCTCCTGTTCAACAACCGTATCTACGGCCTCACCAAGGGCCAGTACTCGCCCACCAGCGAGGTCGGGAAGATCACCAAGTCCACCCCGATGGGATCCCTGGACGCACCGTTCAACCC
>NZ_JBEXWT010000257.1:0-1047 GCF_040629945.1 Kitasatospora sp. NPDC005856
GGCGGTGGTCGCCGGTGGTGTGGAGGTGTCGTACCGGGAGCTGGACGAGCGGGCGAACCGGTTGGCGCATCTCTTGGTGGCGCAGGGTGTGGGTGCGGAGTCGGTGGTGGGTCTGTGCCTGCCGCGGAGTGTGGATGCGGTGGTGGCGCTGCTGGCCGTGTGGAAGGCCGGGGGCGCGTACCTGCCGATCGATCCCGAGTACCCGGCGGAGCGCATCGCCTTCATGACGGCCGACAGCCGGGCCGTGGTACTGGTCGGCGTGGAGGAGTACCTCGACGAGTTGCCGGCCGGACGGGTGCCGATGGTGGCTCTGGATGATCCGGCGGTCGTGGCGCGGTTGGCGGCGGTTCCGGTGTCGGCGCCGGTGGTGTCGGTGGAGTCGGAGGGTCTGGCGTATGTGATCTACACGTCGGGGTCGACGGGTGTGCCGAAGGGTGTGGGGGTCACTCAGGGTGGGTTGACCAACTATGTGGTGTGGGCCGCGGGTGCCTACGGGGTGGCCGGGGGTGGTGGTTCGCCGCTGCATTCGTCGCTGGCGTTCGACTTGACGGTGACCAGTGTGTTGGTGCCGTTGGTGGCGGGTTCGGTGGTGGTGGTCAGTGCCGAGGGTGGTGCCGAGGGGCTGGCGGGTTTGGTCCGTGAGGGGGCCGGGTTCGGTTTGGTGAAGGCGGTGCCGGCGTATCTGCCGATGCTGGGCGAGTTGCTGTCCTCGGGTGAGGTGGCGGGTGCGGCTCGTCGGTTGGTGGTGGGGGGTGAGGCGCTGCAGGGTGCTGATGTGCGGGCGTGGTTGGAGCGTGCGCCGGGGTCGGTGGTGGTGAACGAGTACGGGCCGACCGAGACGGTCGTGGGGTGTGCCGTGTTCGAGGTGGCGGCCGGTCAGGAGGTGGGGGAGACGGTGCCGATCGGGCGTCCGATCGCCAACACCCGTCTGTACGTGCTCGATGCGGGCTTGTCGCCGGTGGCGCCTGGGGTTGTGGGTGAGTTGTATGTGGCGGGCGCGGGTGTGGCGCGTGGGTACCTGGGTCGTGCGGGGCTGAGTGCGGAGCG
>NZ_JBEXWT010000258.1:0-1040 GCF_040629945.1 Kitasatospora sp. NPDC005856
AGCTCGGCCAAGGGCCTCAGGTTTGCGGCGTACTGGTCGACGTCGAACGTCAACGTGCCACGATCTCCAACGTCGGGCAGCTGGCGACCGACGTCGGTCCACTGCACTTGCCGCTCCCTCGCAGCAGCCGGGCAGACAGCACGCCGCAGCCCCCAGTTCCGCAACCGGGGCAGGATGTTAGAGCCCTGGGATGCCGTAATCGGGGGTGTCACGCTCACGGTTCGGTGGATCGTGCTTCTCTCCGTGCTCATCGGACGGCATCATTCTATCTATTTCTTCTATGAGTTCTTGGTAGGACGGGCGTTCCGTCGGCTCTCTGCCCGCTGGTTCCGGTGCGTGCGCGCGGTCTTTCTCGGGTTGCGCGATTGACCGTTGACGTGGAGAGTCGCCGTCGGATCGTTTCGGTGGTCGCGGCGCTGGCGGGACATGTCGTGGCTGGGCGGGTCTTGTCCACTGTCGTCCGCTGATGTCCGGGCCTCGATTCCTGCGCGATTCGTTCCACGCCGAGGGCATGTTCGACAGGATCATCTCGATCAGGCGCAGGATGTGCGCGAGCAGCGCAGGGGTTTCCACATCACGTCCGTTCCTCCTCGCCTCTTCGGTTTGGAGGTGATAAATATGATAAGTTACGAAAATTGCTGCCAGGCTCATCAGAAGGCCGCCCGCGGTGCCTGCCAGGGCTATCCAGTCGGATATCTGCATGGATCGATTCTGCACGCCGGCCGCAACTGCCGATCTTGCGGTATCTCCCTGGTCGACAGCCCGGTTGCTGTGGCACACCAGATGCGGTGACCGCACGTCACCCGGCGAGCGTGCCGTCCGCATTCATGATCTGGTCCCGTACCAGCGGTGCGACAGCCGCGACGCGGCAGACGGTCTGCTCTGAATGTCGAAGACCGCCGGGTGGCTCCGTCCTCGGGGAGGATGCGGTCATCGTGATCGCAGCAGAGCAGGGAGATCCGGCATGGCGATCCAGCGGATGGACAACGTCCTCATCGTGGTCGAGGACCTTGACGCGGTCATCGCGTTCTTCGTCGAAC
>NZ_JBEXWT010000259.1:0-1037 GCF_040629945.1 Kitasatospora sp. NPDC005856
GCATGCAGACCTCGAAGACCATCGTGGCCGTCAACAAGGACCCCGAGGCCCCGATCTTCGAGCTCGCCGACTACGGCGTGGTCGGCGACCTCTTCGAGGTGCTGCCGCAGCTCACCGCCGAGGTGAAGGCCCGCAAGGCCTGATCCCCGTAGGACACTGGAGGGCGTGGCGCCGAGTGGTACTCGGTGCCACGCCCTCCGTGGATTTCCCGGCGTCCGGGAGCGCCGTCCGCTCTGTCCGCGCCGTCCGTCCCGGTTGCTCCGGCCTCCGCGCGAACCGCCCGGCGACTCGACTCACTCCGCGACGAAGGCCGCGAGGTGCTGGGTGAAGCCCCCCTGGGTGGGCGGCAGCGGGCGCGGTTCGGGGTCCTGCACCGGCGCCGGCTCCTCCGTCGGCAGCAGCCGCAGCTCCGGCTGGTCGGAGTCGGGGGAGGGGAGCAGCCGCACCCGGGTACCGACCGGGACGGTGCTGCGCATCCCGTCCACGATGCACCAGACGTCGAAGCCCTCCGCCATGCGGATCAGCGACTTCTGACGGACCAGCGGCGTCCGGGCCTGCTCGACCGCGCAGCGCCGCACCACGCCGGTGCCCTCGCTGGGCTCCAGCCTGAGGTCGGTGGATCCGCAGGTGGGGCAGAGCAGCCGCTGGAAGGTCGGGTTGTTGCACCACGCGCAGCGCTGGAAGTACAGCGTCGTGCTGCGGGTGTCGGCATCGATGGCTGAGTGGACCACGCTGTCATCTCCCTGCGCTCGGACCGGCTTCGTTCGGTGGGATTGCGGCGGAAGCACGCCAGAAGTTCGGCACGAAAAGGATAGGGAACTCAGTGCCGCGAAGGGAAGGCACTGAGTTCCCTTTTTGCCGCGCGCATGCATAATGAAGGGTACTGAGTACCGTCGTGAAACAGGAGTGGCGATCATGAGCCAGGAGTTCGATCTCTTCCGTATCTCCGAGGAGCACGGGATGCTCCGTGAGGCGGTGCGTTCGCTGGCCGAGGCGAAGATCGCTCCGTTCGCGGCGGAGGTGGACGAGCAGGGGCG
>NZ_JBEXWT010000260.1:0-1017 GCF_040629945.1 Kitasatospora sp. NPDC005856
GTACGCGTAGCTGTAGGTGACAGTGCCCGAGCAGGCCACCGCCGCCTGCGACGGGGCCGCCGTGACGACCAGCACCGTGCCGAAGGTCAGCAACGCCACCAGCGCTCCGAACACCTTGCGCAGCATCATGACTTCCACTCCTCCGGGACGAGGTTGGTTGAGAGCCGTCCCGTCGTCCACTTCTACGGAACAGAGAAGTTGATCGCCGCTGATGGTGGCGCCAATCAATCAATCCCGCACAACGCTGGACAACCGCGTACCGCGTCTCCGCACCGCGCCGTCGCTGTAGTGGAACTTCTCGTCGCCACGCAGCAGGATGCTCACCGAAGCCAGCCGAGGAGGCGGGCCGGTGCCGTGCGGCGCCGGCCAGCTCCAAGGGTTTGCTCGGCCGCCAGGGCGCAACATCAGAACGAGACATCGATCTTGTCATCACCCTCGATTCTCCGCTGTCTGCATGTCCGCCCCGCTCTGGTATGTACCGATCCGGCGGGAAAGGTCGCTGCGGGTTTGACCTGTCGGCACCGGGTGCGTCTCTGACGCTCGTTGGATCACCAGCGCGGCCGTGGCAGGCAAGTGCGAGAGGAACGCAGCGTCGCCTCAATCGCCGAAATAGGCTGTCGGTCATGCATGGGTTCACCGACGTCGATCGCCAGTCAAACCCGGACTCGTGGGTCGGCGTACTGGACCGCCTCACCCAGGAGCCCTTTTACCAGGCATACCAGCAGCGGGTTCGGGAGTTGCTCCAGCCGGTGCCTGGCCGTCGGTATGTCGATGTTGGCGCTGGCACCGGGGCAAGTGCAGCCACGCTGAAAGATGACCACGGCGCCAGTGTGGCAACCGTGGACTCTTCCCTGACCATGGCCGCTGCCACGCGAGCCCGGGGCGTGACACAATGCACAGTCGCCGACGCCCATCACCTGCCGTTTCTCGACAACTCCTTTGACGGGGCATGGGCCGATCGCACCCTGCAACACCTCGCCGATCCCCAGGCCGCGATCAAGGAACTCATCAGGGTGG
>NZ_JBEXWT010000261.1:0-1011 GCF_040629945.1 Kitasatospora sp. NPDC005856
ACGAACCCGTCCAACGCAGGACGATCCGCTACCGCACCGTCGGCGACATGTCCTGCACCGGCGCCGTCGACTCCGACGCCACCACCATCCAGGACGTCATCACCGAGATCGCCGCCTCCCGCCTCACCGAACGCGGCGCCACCCGCGCCGACGACAAACTCTCCGAGGCCGCGATGGAAGACCGCAAGCGCGAGGGGTACTTCTAACCATGACCACCACCACCCGCGAAACCACCGCCACCTCACTGCTGCGCTTCGCCACCGCCGGCTCCGTCGACGACGGCAAGTCCACCCTCGTCGGCCGCCTCCTGCACGACTCCAAGTCCGTCCTCGCCGACCAGCTGGAAGCCGTCGAACACGCCTCCCGCAACCGCGGCCAGGACACCCCCGACCTCGCCCTGCTCACCGACGGCCTGCGCGCCGAACGCGAACAGGGCATCACCATCGACGTCGCCTACCGCTACTTCGCCACCCCCCGGCGCCGCTTCATCCTCGCCGACACCCCCGGCCACGTGCAGTACACCCGCAACATGGTCACCGGCGCCTCCACCGCCGAACTCGCCGTCGTCCTCGTCGACGCCCGCAACGGCATCGTCGAACAGACCCGCCGCCACGCCGCCGTCGCCGCCCTGCTGCGCGTGCCCCACGTCGTCCTCGCCGTCAACAAGATGGACCTCGTCGACTACGCCGAACCCGTCTTCGCCGCCATCGCCGCCCGGTTCACCGCCTACGCCGCCTCGCTCGGCATCAACGACGTACTGGCCGTCCCGATCTCCGCCCTCGCCGGGGACAACGTCGTCGAACCCTCCGCGCACATGGACTGGTACGGCGGCCCCACCCTGCTGGAACACCTGGAAACCGTCCCCGTCGGCACCGACCCCAGCGCCGAACCCGCCCGCTTCCCCGTCCAGTACGTGATCCGCCCCCAGACCGAGGACCACCCCGACTACCGCGGCTACGCCGGCCAACTCGCCTCCGGCGTCCTGCGCGTCGGCGACCCGGTCACCGTCCT
>NZ_JBEXWT010000262.1:0-1003 GCF_040629945.1 Kitasatospora sp. NPDC005856
CTGAGAAAGTGTTGGGTAATTGATCAACTGCGTGCCGTGATGGACTGGTGGTGATCTTCGCGGTGAAGAGTCCGCGAAGATCATCGCCATGTGTGTCTGCGCTTGCAAGCCTTCGTACGACTCGTCGTTGACGGATGCTCAGTGGGCGGTGATCGAGCCGTTGCTGCCGGTGCGGGATCCGCGCCGGGCCGGGCGGCCGTTGAAGTTCCCGCGTCGGCTGGTCGTGGACACGGTGTTGTACGTGCTGGTCAGTGGTTGTGCGTGGCGGCTGGTGCCGCATGACCTCGTGCCGTGGGACGTGGCCTACCGGTGGTTCCGTGCGTGGACGGCGGACGGGACCTGGGACCGGGTCCACGACACGCTGCGTGAGCGGGTCCGGGTGGCGGACGGGCGGGATCCGCAGCCGTCGGCGGCGGTGCTGGATTCGCAGTCGGCCCGTAGCCACCAGGGCGGGCAGGCGATCGGCTACGACGCGGGCAAGCGGGTGCGGGGCCGCAAGCGGCACCTGCTCGTGGACACCTGCGGGCTCGTGCTGCGGGCGGTGGTGCACTCGGCTTCGGTGCAGGACCGGGCGGGCGCGAAGCTGGTCCTGGCCGGTATCAGGGAGGTGTTTCCGCAAGTCGGGCTGGTCTGGGTCGACGGCGGCTACGTCAACGTGGTCGATGCCGGCCTGGTCGGCTGGGCGGCGGAGCACGAGGGTCTGGCGATCGTGGCGGTGCCGCGCAACGCGGATGTGAAAGGGTTCCAGGTGCTGCCCCGCAGGTGGGTGGTCGAGCGGACATTCTCCTGGCTGGGACGGTGCAGACGGTTGGCACGGGACTACGAGCGCAAGACCGCGCACGCCGAAGCGATGATCAAGGTCGCGATGATCCGGCTCATGGCCGCCCGCCTCGCCGGCGAGGAGATCGAACCGCGCGGCCCCATCGAGACCGAAGCAGCCCGCCGCCTCGCCGACGACCTCAAGAACGAGTGATCACCCGATTACCCAACACTTTCTGAGCCG